>JANYAW010000107.1 GCA_025361105.1 Rhodocyclaceae bacterium
GCAACATGCGCTCGAAGAGCGTGATCTTCCATCGGCTGAAATGCCCAAGACCATCGCGCAACGACTGGAGCTTGCCTATGCTACCGAACAAAAAGCGCAAGCCCAAGTCGATGCCGCACGACGTGCGCTAAAGCAAGCCGCCGAGCAGTCCGCACAAGCTGCCAACGACCTCGCCTCAAGCGAAGCCAATGAGGCAGTCAGTGCCATCACGCCGGCGATGCGTGAAAAAATTCACGCCACAGTGGCCAATGATTTCTATCGCATGGTGGCTTGCGTGGTGCTGATTTTGTTGTTCATCCCGAGCTTCATGTTGGTAATCATTGCCAAATTTTTTGCCGGTCGTTCGCGCAACTTACAAAAAATCGCCGACGAAAAAAGTTCCGAAGCGCAGCATCACAGCATGCGTCGTCAGCTGACCGAAGCACGCTTGCAAGCCTTGCAAGCACAGGTCGAGCCGCATTTTTTGTACAACACTCTGGCCAACGTGCAGGCCCTGATAGAGGTTGATCCCGCGCAAGCCAATGTGATGGTCGCGCACCTGATCGACTACCTGCGCGCGGCGCTGCCAAAAATGCGCGAGAGCGCATCGACCGTCACGCAGGAAATGGAATTGGTGCGTGCGTATCTGAACATCCTCAAGATACGCATGGGCGAGCGTTTGGAATTCGCCATCGAGGTTGATGTAGCCGCAGCGAACTGCGCGATGCCCCCATTGATGCTGCCATCGCTAGTCGAAAACGCCATCAAGCATGGCCTCGAACCCTTGCGCGAAGGCGGCCGCATCGACATCAGCGCACGGCTGGAAAATGGTCGCCTAGTTATCGCTGTCAAAGACACGGGGCGCGGCATGAGTATGGTTAAACCGGTTCGCGGTGATGGTGTCGGTGTCGCCAATATTCGCGAACGGCTCGCCGGTCTTTATGGTGACCAAGCCGAACTCAGCTTGAGCGATAACTTTCCGCGCGGCGTGAATGCATCGATCACACTGCCCGCCAGTGATAGCCCTGTTAGCTTAATCAATTCAACGAAAAATTCGTCGATGGCAATTGCCGACGCGGTGGCAAATCAATCAAGCGTCGCGTCGCCCACTCAGCCATCGCCAGCAACCACCAAGACCGCCAAATTACGGCAATTCTTGTCAGTTACACATACGGTTTGGAAGCGTGCCATCATGACTTTCTACGTCGGTTTAATGGCGATGATTGCAGTATTTTTTGTCGTCGTCTTTATTGGCAATCTCACCGGCGCTTTCCCTATGGAACTCGGTCTGGATAGAATTTACGGTGCCGATGTGGGCAATATTGAGATCGCAGGCCCGGGTGGCGCAGCGCTCACCGCGCTCATCCTCGCCGCGGTTTATGGCGTGCTCAGCTTGGTGTTGTTGGTGGTGAGTTTTATTTTGTACTGTGTCGGATTCGTGGTGTTCGGCGTTTTGATTATGGTTCCGCTGCTTGGGACGATTTCAATTCTGACACCTTTGCTTCCATTCGCGCTGGTAGGCGGGGTAATCTATCTGCTGCTGCGTCGGCGCAATCCTTGAAACCCCAATAGATACTGACCAAAAATGAAACCAAGTGCCATCATCGCCGAAGACGAACCCGTACTGCGTGCGCAGTTGGTTTCCAAACTAAACCGCTTGTGGCCAGACCTGGAAATCCGCGCCGCGGTCGGCGATGGTGATGCCGCGCTGGAAGCGATTTTTGAACACCGCCCGACCCTCGCTTTTCTTGATATACAAATGCCGGAACTCACCGGCATTGAAGTGGCCAGGCGCCTGGCACGTGACCCGGAAGCGCGCTGCCACGTGGTGTTTGTCACCGCCTATGACCAATACGCGCTGGAAGCCTTTGACACCGGTGCGATTGACTACTTGCTCAAGCCCTACACCGACGAACGCTTGAGCGCGACGATACAGCGATTGCAAGCACGCTTGACCGAAGCAAATCCCGCGCAGGATTTGCAAGCGCTGATGAAGAAACTTGCCATTAGTAACGGGCAGCAAACCGCCGAACGTTTGCGCTTCATCAAAGCCAGCGTCGGCGACAAACTACGTTTAATTCCGATTGACGAAGTTCTGTTTTTCCAAGCCGACGAAAAATACACTTTAGTCGCCACTACCGAATCCGACGCACTAATCCGCACGCCGATACGCGATTTAATCGACGGACTCGACCCCGAAAATTTCTGGCAAATCCATCGCTCCGCCGTGGTCAATGCAATGTCAATAAACTCCGTCACCCGCGACGAACGTGGCCAAGCCACAGTGCATATTAAAAATCGAAAGGAATCACTGGTGGTAAGTCGGCCTTATTCGTATTTGTTTAAGCAGATGTGACGACTGCGAAGCAGGGAATTCACCAACCACTGCTTTGCGACACTACATCCCGAGAAAATCCCGCTTCGAGAGCGCCACGCCGTTGTGGCGCAGGATGTTGTACGCCGTTGTGAGATGAAAGAAAAAGTTTGGATAAACCCAAGTCGTCAGATAAGCCTGACCTTTGAAATTCAGCGTCATCGGGCCAGCCTTCACCACGATATCGCGCTCCTCCGAACCATCGATTTGTTCGGCCCTAATCGTATCGAGGAAAGCAATCGTTTTCGTGATGCGCGCATCGAGTTCGGCGAAAGTCGTTTCGTTGTCGTCGAATTTTGGGATCTCACTATCCGACAAACGCGCCGCGCTGCCTTTGGCTTGATCGGTCGCGATTTGCACTTGCTGGGTCAACGCAAACATGTCGGGAAACAAGCGCGAACCCAGCAAAACTGACGGCTCGAACGCTGCACTGGTCGCATGTGCTTCGCCTTTCTTGAGTACCACAGCGAGGTTTTGCAAGTTATTTTTCAACACCGGAATCAATGCGGCATACATGGAAATCGTCATGGTCTAAATCTTTCTAATAAATGGTGAGGAGGAAATTGGCGAGCCGCAATCAGCGACCTACCCATACTGCTTTTTGCTTATTCATAAATGCATCAATGCCATTAGCCGCATCTTCCGACATCATGTTGCAGGCCATCGTCTCAGTCGCAAGTTGATAGGCACCTTCTATACCCATTTCGATTTGGCGATAGAACAATTGCTTGCCCATGCCGACCGCCAGCGAGGATTTGGCACATACCGCGGCGACCAGTCGTGCGACTTCTGCGTCGAGCGCATCGCTAGGCACGGCGCGGTTGATCAACCCGCGTTTTTCTGCCTCATGCGCGTCGATGAATTCGCCAGTGAGTAACATTTCCATCGCCGCTTTCCGACTCATGGCGCGCGTCAATGCGACGGCTGGGGTGGAACAAAACAATCCGACGTTGATTCCCGACACGGCGAATTTTGCGTTCTCGGCCGCCACTGCCAAATCGCACATAGCCACCATCTGACAGCCCGCAGCAGTGGCCACGCCGTGCACCCTGGCGATCACTGGTTGTGGAATCCGGGTGATGGTGGTCATTAACTTGCCGCATTTTTTGAACAAATGCTGCATGTATTCCTTGGTCGGATTAGCGCGCATTTCTTTCAAATCATGTCCAGCGCAAAAGGCTTTTCCGGCACCGGCAATCACAACGACACGGATGGATTTATCCGTCGCAATCGCATCAAGCGCGACTTGCAAGGCGTCAAGCAATTCATCCGACAGCGAATTGAACTGCGTCGGACGATTGAGCGTCAAGGTCGCCACAGCTTCGCTATCGTTGCGCAACAAAACTGCGTCATCATTTTGCATAATCATCACCCAATTGCCATCGTTGATTTCGCGCGTTCGCGCAGGACATATTTTTGCACTTTGCCAGTCGAGGTTTTCGGCAGCGGCTCGAAGATAAAGCGTTTGGGTACTTTGAAGCGTGCCATCCGCTCGCGGCAAAATTCGGTCAATTCTTCCGCCGTAACATTCGCACCTTCGCGCAACTCGACAAACGCACAAGGCACCTCGCCCCATTTCTCATCCGGCGTCGCCACTACCGCCGCGCCGATAACCGCCGCGTGGCGATACAAAACATCTTCGACTTCTATCGACGAAATATTTTCACCACCAGAAATAATCACGTCCTTGCTGCGATCCTTAATTTTGATGTAACCATCCGGCTCCATCACCGCCAGATCGCCGGTGTGATACCACCCGCCGCGAAACGACTCTTCAGTAGCAGTAGGGTTTTTCAAATATCCCTTCATTACGATGTTGCCGCGAAACATGATTTCACCCATGGTTTCGTTATCCCACGGCACCGGCTCCATGGTCTCGGGATTCATCACCGTCACACCTTCTTCACAGTGATACGGCACGCCTTGTCGTCCGTTCAAACGCACCTGCTCATCAAGCGGTAACGCCAGCCAATCCTCATGTTTGGCGCACACTGCCGCCGGGCCGTAGGTTTCTGTCAGACCATAAACGTGAGTGATATCGAAGCCGATCTTTCCCATTCCCTCTATCACCGATGCTGGTGGTGGTGCAGCGGCAATCAGTGCCGAGACTTTGTGATGGATACCATCGCGCATTTCTTTTGGCGAATTGATAAGCAGCGAATGCACTATCGGTGCGCCGCAATAATGAGAAATCTTGTGCTCGCGTATTGCGTCAAAAATCAGCTTGGCATTGACGCGGCGCAAACACACGTTGGTGCCCGAATTAGCCGCCAGCGTCCACGGGAAACACCAGCCGTTGCAATGAAACATCGGCAGCGTCCACAAATAAATCGCTTGCGGCGGCATCCCCCACGACACGATGTTCGAGAGCGAATTCAAGTAAGCGCCACGATGGTGATAGACCACACCTTTGGGGTTGCCGGTGGTGCCAGACGTGTAATTCAGTGCGATCGCATCCCACTCGTCGCCCGGGCCACGCCAGGCAAAATTGGTATCGCCACCTGCAATAAATTGCTCGTAGTTGATGCTACCCACGCACACGCCTGTGCCGACATATTCGGGATCATCCACATCAATCACCAGAATCTCTCGCCCCAACAAAGTCAGCGCTTTTTGCACCGTTGGCGAATATTCCTTGTCCGTCATCAATATCCTGGATTCCGCGTGGTTGAGCATAAAGGCCAGTGTCTCGGCATCCAGGCGCGTGTTCAAGGTATTGAGCACCGCGCCACTCATCGGCACACCAAAATGGCACTCGAACATTTCCGGTGTGTTGTTCAACATCACTGACACCGTGTCACCAGCACCAACTCCCGAATTTTGCAATGCAGAGGCGAGCGCGCGACTCCGGTCATAGGTTTGTGCCCATGTATAGCGCTTCGCACCATGAATCACCGCAATGCGATTTGGATAGATATATGCCGACCGTTGGATGAACGACAGCGGCGTGAGTGGCACATAATTCGCTGCGTTCTTTTCCAAGCCGTGTGCATAGGGATTAGTCATATCGGGAAACTCCTTTGAACAAACTGACGATGCAATGTTGCAATCAACCCAAACAATACCAGCGCAAACTTACAGCCAACCGACGCGCTTGAACTTGAAATAAAGTGCGTAGCAAGCCGTGGTAATGGTCACCAGCGCGAACAGATAGCCGAACTCCCACTCCAGCTCAGGCATGTGCTTGAAGTTCATTCCCCACACGCCAACAAACACCGTCGCCAAGCCGAATATTCCGGCCCATGCAGCGAGTTTTTTGGCGACTTCACTTTCTTCAATCGTCACCATTGAAAGGTTGACGCTAATCGCCGTGGAAATTGTTTCACGCACCGACTCGATACTGGCATTGATGCGCGCAAGGTGGTCATACACATCACGAAAATAATCCTGACTATCCGCACAAATGGCGGGAACACGCCCACCAAGCAATTTGCCGCTGGCCTCCATCAGCGGTGTTACCGCATGCCGCAGCGTCATCACTTTGCGCTTGAGTTCATAAAGCTGCTCGATATTGCCGCGTGCCGAGCCTGGCGCAAAAATCCGCGCTTCAATTTCTTCCAACTCGACTTCCAATTCGTCGATGATAGGAAAATAGCCATCGACCACTGCGTCCATCAAGGCATATAACACAAAGCCCGAGCCGTAGCTGAGCAATTCCGGCTCGCGCTCGCAACGTTCGCGCACGCCGAGAAAATTCCGCTGACTACGATTGCGCACCGAGAGCACATAGTTGGTGCCGACAAACACATCCACCTCACCAACCGACAGCTCGGTGCCGACCATCTCCAGCATGTGTAATACCGCAAAAATCGACTGCCCGTATTCATCAATTTTTGGCCGCTGATGGCCGTGATGTGCATCTTCTACCGCCAACGGATGCAGATCAAATTCTTCCTGCATTTTGATCAATTCTTCATGCGTTGCGTCGCGCAACGCAACCCAGACAAAACAATCCGGTCGATGCACATAATCGCTAATCGCCTCTATCGTAATGTCGTCAAGTTTTTTGCCGTTTTGGTAGGCCACGCAGTTAATCAGCATCGTCATTCCTTTCACATATTGAGGCGTACTGCCAGCATACCCCGCACACTATTGATGAACCAAATCCCGGTCGCTTTTTGTAAATCATCGCGATGAATAATCGCTTCTTCAATTTCACCACGCGCCAACATTTCAGCACGCAAGGTTCCCGCCAACAAACCACAATTTAGTGACGGTGTCAGAAGTTTTCCGCCCAACTCAATCACTACATTGCCGCGAGTGAATTCAGTAATTTCATCACGCTCGTTCCACAGCAACACATCATAGAAACCAGCGGCCAACTCATGCTCATCGTAGCTCGAGCGCTGGGTCGCCTTGTGACGCAAAAATTCATCGGCGCTATCGACCGGTGTCTTCGCCAACATTACTTGCAAATTCGTTTCCGTCACTTCTAATGCCCTGCATTGCGTCCGAATGGCGCCGTGACAGTCCAACACCAAGCGCACCCGCCATGTGCCGCCAGGGTGCGCAGCGCGCACCTCATCAAACCCCACCATCATGGATTTCACCGACAGCGGAAATCCAAAATGTTCGGCACTCGCTTGCAAACGCGACAAATGCCGCTCAAGCAATTCATAGCCATTCACTTCCAAACGCAGCGTTTCAAACAATTCAAAACCCGCGCTGGCGCGCAACAAAAACCGCCGCTTGACCAGCCATTCAGCGTACTCCTCACGCACCGAAGATTCCCAGGTAATTCCACTACCCAATCCGCATTCGGCCATACCGCTTTTGCTATTCAGCGTCACTGTACGAATACCAACATTAAACGTCGCATGACCACCCGGTCGTATCAATCCAATCGCCCCGCAATACGCACCACGCGGTGAAGATTCGAGCGCAGCAATCGCGCGCATCGCCGCCACTTTAGGCGCACCAGTCACCGAGCCACAAGGAAACAGGGCACGAAAAATATCCACCAGCGACGTGCTTGGTCGCGTCACACATTGCACCGTCGACGTCATCTGCCATGCCGTCGGCAAGCCTTCAACTTCAAATAATTTCGGCACATCAACCGAACCTGTCACCGCCACCCGCGCCATATCGTTGCGCAGCAAATCAACAATCATCACATTCTCGGCACGATCTTTCACCGATGCCCGCAAAGCCGTTGCCGCCGCCGCATCGGCCTCGGCCGACACATGACGCGGCGCAGTGCCTTTCATCGGCTTTGTCGTCAATGTGGGCGACTGTTCATCCGCCCGCCAATCAAAAAACAACTCTGGTGAAACAGATAAAACCTGCCAATCTTCGTGCTCAAAATGCGCACAATAACCACTAGGTTGCGTCAAGCGCAGTGCCTCGAAAAATGCGGCGCCATCACCCACGCCCTGCGATCGCAACCGCCCCGTGTAATTGATCTGGTAATACTCTCCCTCCGCAATCGCCGCACGAATCGCGTTGATACCGGCTTCAACCTGCGAGAAATTTTCATCCATCCGCCACGGCGTGCCGCGCCATGAATCTGCCGACTCCGCACCGCTATTTCCAACCTCTATCGGCGCGTCATAAACCGCGAACATCGCCAAAGGCAAACATCCCTCGCTCGCCACCACCTGCAAAGCCGCATCAAACGCCTGCGCGGCCTCATACGCGACAAAGCCTGTCACCCAGCATCCAGCCAAGGCCAAGCGCTCAGCCTCAGCCACCACGCCCTCAACCTCGTCCAACCGCCGCGCCACAAGACACCAACGCGCACGTTCAAAACGCAAGCTCAGCCGCCCACCATCTTTTGCCGGAAAATCAATTCGTGCCTTCATGCCGCGAGTTTACGACACGGCGCTAGTCACTCAAAACGCGACTTACAATGAGGCCGGTTGGTGCTGATGACACGCCGTTGTCGGTGCCACTTTCAGTCGTGGTGCTAATTTTTCGCATGCGCGGCAAAGCGCATATGTTTAACTCGCGATATTCGCGATTATTTGCCAGAGGCTCAATTGTGCGCAAGGTACATTTCACTTTTTCCTGTGGCACTGAGCTGACGTATGTGCTCAACAACATGAGGACAACTGCATCTTGGTGCAATCAGTTCTCGCAAATGCAACCACGACTGCTGTTAAGGCAGGACATCAATCACCGACACGGCTTCGCCGCGCCTGCGGATATTGCCTCGGCGATTGATCGCTTAAAAAGAACAACTGATTTTCTAGGCTTTGAAATGCAAGCGATTCATGCCGACAACTGGCATGAGGTTCTCAATAAATTGCATTTGAATTTCCCTGGGTTCTTCGAAACCAACTCTGATGCCAAAAGATTTCACGCCGCGCATGAGATGAATCTGTTAATTCACTGGTTGGAGTATGAACTGCTCAACTTGTTTGAAAACAAAGCTCAATATCTTTTCAATCTGGACTTCAACCACCATCCACCAGCCTATAACCTGAAGACTTTTATACCCGACGATGAGTTTGACAACTTCTCCGCCGCCCTGGAGTTTGGCAATTTGCATCTACATTACATTTACATTGGCCGACATTTTCTCGAAATGTTCGACGCACGCGACTTCGTCGCTCCAGCAGAACATTTCCGCGCTCAGCATGAAATCAATGCGACCTGCGCTTTAGTATTTTCTGAGCCCTGCGATGCTGTCATCCTGAACAGGGAGATGAAAGCGTATTTCGACAAGCGTGGTGGAATGTCATTTTTTGGATTCAGATTTGAAGACCCAAAATTAGCCAACGGGTTTTTTAAGATTGGCCAGTTGGAAAACCTCGAGCGCTACCGCAATCCCTCCCAACGTACCGCCTTACGCGAGCAACTCAAACTATCAAATGTCGTGGATTGGCGTCTTGAGTAGACTTAGGTGACGCGCTAAATTGAAATCAAATTTAATTTTCTTAGTTAGGAAGCAATTGCAATGAAAACCAAAATCACAGAACTCTTCGGCATCGAGCACCCGATCATCCAAGGCGGTATGCATTTTGTCGGGCTGGCAGAAATTGCCGCTGCTGTTTCCAATGCAGGCGGGTTGGGGATCATCACAGCGCTAACCCAACGCACGCCAGCCGACTTGGCAAATGAGATTCGTCGTTGCCGCGAAATGACCGACAAGCCGATAGGCGTCAATCTGACCTTCTTGCCCATCGTCAACCAACCTGACTATCCCGGCTACATCAAAGCACTTATTGACGGCGGCGTGCGCATTGTTGAAACGGCGGGCAACAATCCGGTGAAGTGGTTGCCGGGTCTGCATGAGGCGGGCATTAAGGTGATACACAAATGCACCTCCGTGCGCCATTCACTCAAGGCTGAAGCGATAGGCTGCGATGCGGTGAGTGTGGATGGCTTTGAATGCGGTGGGCATCCGGGTGAGGACGACGTGCCAAATTTCATTTTGCTGCCGCGCGCTGCAGAAGAATTGAAGATTCCCTTTGTAGCTTCCGGCGGGATGGCCGATGGACGATCCTTGGTAGCAGCCCTAGCGCTCGGCGCTGATGGCATCAATATGGGAACGCGTTTCATCGCGACCAAGGAAGCACCGGTGCATGACAACGTCAAGCAGGCGATTCTGGCCGCCAGCGAACTTGATACGAGATTGGTGATGCGCCCCTTGCGCAATACCGAACGTGTATTGAACAACGAAGCAGTCACGCGATTGCTGGAAAAAGAACGCACGCTAGGAGCGGCGCTCCAGTTCTCCGACATCATGGCGGAAGTCGCCGGTGTCTATCCCAAAGTGATGCAGGACGGCGCGATGGATGCGGGTGCCTGGTCGTGCGGCATGGTGGCTGGTTTGATTCACGACATCCCGACGGTAAAAGTCCTGATAGATCGCATCATGGCCGAGGCGGATGAGATTATTCGCGGGCGACTGGCGGGGTTTGTGAGCGCTTGATTAAGCCTTACCCGCTATGCCAGTTGGTGCTGGCGTGCCCTGCATGGCGGGATGTCCGCTTCGCGGAGCGCCAACGCCGTCATCACCAACGCTTTCGGCAATAATGCCGCTTTCACTTGCAGGACGCTGAACTTGGACATTCCCGTTATTGACATCGGCACTTTTCCCGCCGATCCGGTCGCCGCAGATTCGCTGCAAGGCATCAAACGCCAGCAAACCAATCCCAAGCGCTGGAACGAGCCGGTGTGGGGCGAATTCGCCGCGGCCTTGATCGCTGCCGGGGTTGAGTTGATCGAGCAAAAGTTCGTCAGCGGAACCTTTGCCACCGATGCCGGCGGCACGGCCTATGGCATGCCGCACGGCGTGGTGATCGCCAAAGATGCGGCGCAAATTTCGGCACTGCTGCAAGCGGCGCAGCGCTACAAAGTGCCCGTCACCGTGCGTGGCGGTGGCCTCACCACCGAAGGCGAATCGGTGGCCTTTGGCGGCGTGTTGCTGGACATGACGGGCATGAGTCGCGTGTTGAAAATCGATGCAGAAAATCTCAGCGTGCGAACCCAGGCCGGCATTTTTTGGCATAGCTTGGCCGAGGCTTTGCGGC
>JANYAW010000120.1 GCA_025361105.1 Rhodocyclaceae bacterium
ATGACAAAGTGCTGCACAGCGAATTGGTGCCGGAGATTGCACAAGAGCCGAATTACGAAGCTGCGCTGACAGTACTGGCCTAATCGCTTTGCCAGTTGGTGCTGGCGACACGCTGTTGTGTGTCGCCGCGTCATTGGACACACCGTTGAATCATGCGCGGGAAGTCACAGACGATGTCCTGAGCATCGTCATCGCCGGAGCAGAAAACGATGAGTGATTGGAGTCAGGCTCCAAGACCTTGCTTGGCAACAGTTGTTGGCGAAAGAAACAACATCAAAATTACGACACGAGAAGATTGGAAAATGGCGCAATTATTGAAAGATTGCCTACGATGAGTTCAGCGGAATTCCAAGTCACGCAAGTCCCCAAATTTTATCGCTGGTCAGAAGATTTGAACGCGACTGACTATGTGCGCGCGACCTATGAAATCACCGCCACCTGTAAGGGCGAACAAGCGGCGTTGGGCATGGCGATGGCGCAAAGTGTCGGCGCAACGCGCGTTGGCGGCGACCACGATATTTCAGGTCTGGCAGTGTGCTGCATCCGCGTAATTTCCGTTAGCGAGTTGCCCAACCTAACACCGACAAACGTGCCAGCTTATCGACTCAAGGTACCGGTTTACGAGGCCAGTTCAAATGCAGGTGGATCGTTCTCGATAATTTTGGCGGTTCCATTGCGGCTCTTGGCTGGTAAGCCCGCGCAACTTTTTAACATCCTGATTGGCAAACTGCCACGACTGGGGTTCTTGACGCGATTCCGACTCGTCAGCGCCAACTTGCCTAGCGATTTTGGCCCTGGCCCTGCCTTTGGGGTTGAGGGACTTCGCAAGATTACGCAGCAGCCAAGTGGTCCCTTGTTATGCCGCTCGATGCGGCCAGCAGTTGGCTTGGATACGGCGACCATGGTGCAACTCAATTGCGACGTGTTGACCGGCGGATTTCACATCGTCAAAGACGACGAGCTTGCGGTATTTGCCACGTTCGCCGAATTCAAATCGCATGTGCGGGCGATGATTGCGGCGCGTGATGCAGCACGCGACGAGACCGGCGAGCAAAAACTGTATTTCGCCAATCTGATTTGCGAGCCGTGGGAATTGTCGCAGCGCTGGGAGTTGTGCAGCTATCTCGGTGTCGATGGCGTGCTAATCGCGCCGTGGATACAGGGCTGGGGAACGCTGTCGTACTTGGCGCGCCAACGCAAAATGCCCATACTTGCGCATAACACTTTGGGCGAAATGTTAACTCGTCATCCCGATTGGAAAATTGATTCTGCGGTGGTCAATCAATGGTTGCGAATTTGCGGCGCGGATTTGTTCGTCACCGATGGCGAGTTTGGCAATGTGGAATTGACCGCCGCGCAATGCGCACATCAACTCGATGCTGCGCAGCTATCGTTTGATTCGCATCCAGCAATGATGCCGATCTTGCAAGGCGGCAAAAACCCTGACGGCTTGCCGCTGTATCGCGATTTGGTTGGCTCGAACGACTTCATGCTGATTGTGGCGCAGTGGGTAGACAATCATCCCGACGGATTGATTGCAGGTGCAGCAGAATTTCGGCGGTCACTTGGCAAAGCTGCATGAAAATTCACGCCAAAAAACCGCACCCGGGGATCAAGCGCACAGCATTGCGTCGCGGCTTTTCGGTCTCCATGGCTGGTGCGCGCGCGGGCGGCGCGGTTGCAATTGATACTGCGCTTGGGCGCGTACTACCGTTATGGAAAAAACATAGCAAAGTGATGGAGACTGAAGCGCGGCGCTTTGCGTTGGAGCTTGGTCGCCTCAAAGGCACTTACGTTAAGGTCGGCCAAATGTGGGCCTTGTTTGGTGAGCATTTTTTGCCACCAGCACTCACCGACGCACTACACGAATTGGAAGCGGGCACCGAACCTTTGCCGTGGTCAGTGATAGAACCGGCATTGCGCGCGAGCCTGGGTGCGCGCTACGACGAATTATTGATTGACACCGCACCACTGGCAGCGGCATCGTTGGCGCAAGTTCATCGCGCTCGAATCATCGCCAGCGGCGATGAAATTTGCCTCAAGATTTTGTACCCAGGCGTGAAAGAAACCATAGACACTGATTTTAATGCGGTGGTGCGTATGCTAAAACTCACGCGCTGGCTCAAGGCCGGGCAAGAGTTGGACGACTGGCTGGAAGACATGCGCGAGCAATTACATTTGGAAGTCGACTATCTGCGCGAAGCCCGGTTGACCGAGCATATGGCGAAACTGATTGCAGGTGACACGCGGTATTGCGTGCCACGCGTTTACAAAAAATATAGCAGCAGTTCGGTGCTGGCGCTCTCGTATATTCAGGGCGAACCGGTGACTAGCGAATACGTGAATCGCCTACCGCAAGAGCGTCGCAATCAACTTGCGATTGCCATGCTGGATTTATTTTTCCACGAAGTGTACGTGTGGGATGTAATGCAAACTGACCCGAATTTTGGTAACTATCGAATTCGCATTGGCGATGCGGGAAGTCGCAATTCAGATCAGTTGGTACTGTTGGATTTTGGTGCGATGGTCGAGTGTTCCAATGAATTTCTCGATGCGCTCGGCAGCACCGTCGCAGCGGGACAACAAGGCGATACGGCTGGTGTGATTGAAGGTCTGATGGCATTGGGATGTTTGTCACCAGACAGCGACGAAATCAGCCAACAATCCTTCGCTGATTTTTGTTTGTGTCTGCTCGAACCCTTGCGTGATGACAAAAATTTGCCACCGGCAATGCTCAATGAAAAGGGCGAATATCGTTGGGGCGCTTCCAAACTGATGAAGCGGGCCAGCGCGCAAGCAGCCGAATCAGCGCTGAGCCGAAACTTCACTACCCCATCACGCGAATTCGCTTTTGTGGCGCGAAAATTGACCGGCGTATTCACTTTCATCGCCGTGCTCGAAGCAGAATTTAACGGCGCAAAATTACTCAAGCAGCACCTTGCGCGTTGGCGTTCGCGATGAGTAAGGACGGGAACGAAGCCAGCGTTCCGGCCGGTCGTTTAAGCCGCTTGGCACGCATGACGCGCATCGCGGCGAGCGTGGCGGGCGGCATGGTGGCCGAAGGTGCGCGGCAGCTTAGGGATGGCAATCGCCCACGCATTCAGGATTTATTGCTCACGCCGCAAAATGCCAAACGCATCAGCACCGAGTTAGCCAAGCTGCGCGGTGCGGCGATGAAACTCGGACAGATGTTGTCGATGGATGCTGGCGACATCATCCCCAAAGAGTTGGCTGAAATATTGGCGCGCTTAAGGTCAGATGCGCGCACCATGCCGCGCGCGCAGTTGAATCGCGCCTTGGTCAAAGCCTACGGCAAAACATGGCGCGAGCAATTCACCAGCTTTGAATATGAGCCTTTGGCAGCGGCGTCAATAGGCCAGGTGC
>JANYAW010000135.1 GCA_025361105.1 Rhodocyclaceae bacterium
TCAGTTCCGCGACATCAAGGGCATCATGGAAGGTACGGCCAAGCCTGAATACGGTACTTGCGTCGACATGCTGACCAAGGCCGCAATCAAGGAAATGATGATCCCGTCGTTGTTGCCGGTGCTGGTTCCGGTTGCTGTAGCGTTCGGCATGAACGCGCTGATGGCGCCGGTCGATGGTGTCAGCGCAGGCGTTCGCGCACTGGGTGGCACCTTGATGGGCACCATCGTGACCGGTATTTTCTTGGCCATCTCGATGACCACGGGTGGTGGTGCATGGGACAACGCCAAGAAATACATTGAAGACGGCAACTTCGGTGGCAAAGGTTCAGAGGCTCACAAGGCTGCTGTGACCGGTGATACTGTTGGCGATCCGTACAAAGATACGGCCGGCCCGGCAGTGAATCCACTGATCAAGATTATCAACATCGTGGCGTTGCTGATTGTGCCGCTGGTTGCGTAATTGATTACATAAAAGCGTTCTATGTATCCCGAAAAGCGGGCAGCGTTGGGTTTCCCACGCTGCCCGTTTTTTTATTTGACGGCAAGCAGGGAGATTTTTGATGAGTTTTATTCGTAGTCTCAAGCTAGCCCTGATCGTATTGGTCGCAGTCGATGGACTTGCCTCGGCCCAAGGCATTCAGCCCGAAGCCGCCAGCGGTGCAGTTCTGCGTGCGACCGTACACACGCAAAAATTCATGGCAGTCACCGCTAATCGATATGCCACCGATGCAGCGGTGACGATGATGAAAAATGGTGGCAACGCAGTCGATGCAGTGCTGGCAGCGCAATGGACCTTGACCTTGGTCGAACCGCAATCTTCTGGTATCGGTGGTGGTGCGTTTTTGTTGCACTGGCAGGCGGATGCAAAAAAGGTCACCTCATGGGACGGCCGCGAGACGGCACGGCGTGTCAACGGTGAAAATGGCGGCACCAACTCGCCCGGCGCAACAATTGCCGCCAGTGAAAATTTTTTCCGTCGCGCCGATGGCAGTGCGGCAGGCTTTGCCGACATGATTGCGACAGGTCGCGCCGTTGGCGCGCCGGGCGTTGTACCGATGCTCAAGCAAGTCCATCAGGCGCATGGAAAGTTGCCGTGGGCAAATACTTTTGACTATGCAATTGCGTTGGCTGAAAACGGTTTTGAAGTTTCGCCGCGCTTGAACAAATTGCTCGCTGACGATACGTTCTTGCGCAAAGACCCAGCATCGTTTGCACTGTATTACAACGCGGATGGCTCACCCAAAGCCGTCGGCGAACGTTTGAAAAATCCGGCTTTGGCCAAGACCTTGCGCGCAATTGCCGCAGGCGGTTCCGCCGCAATGCAGACAGGCGAAATCGCACAATCTATCGTCACGTCGATGCTCGCACGTGGCGCAAAAGCGGATGAAATCCTGAGCCTCGCCGACCTGGCTGATTACCAGCCCAAGCAACGCGAGCCGGTATGCGCGCCGTATCGTACGTGGCGGATTTGCAGCATGGGTCCGCCGTCCTCCGGTGGTATCACCGTGCTGCAAATTCTTGGTCAGCTTGAGCAGTCAAGTGCCTCGATGACCGATCCGATGTCGTCCGCCGCCGCCCATGCCTTTGTCGAATCCTCGCGCCTTGCTTTTGCAGATCGCGGACGCTATCTGGCCGATCCCGATTTCATCCGTATTCCGCAAGCTGAAATGTTGGACGCAACCTATTTCTCGCAACGCGCAAAGTTGATCAATCCTGATCGCACCATGCCAAATGCGCCGCCCGGCGATTTGCCGCAAAAGCTCGCACTCGCTGACGACGACGCATTGGAGATTCCGGCCACTACACATCTATCCATCGTCGACGCAGATGGCAATGCGGTGGCGATGACCAGTTCGGTCGAGAGCGCGTTTGGCAGTCGCATCGGCGTCGGTGGATTTATGCTCAACAACCAATTGACTGATTTTTCCTGGTCGTTTGAGAAGGACGGCAAGCCGGTCGCCAATCGTATGGAGCCGGGCAAACGACCGCTCTCGTCGATGGCACCGACCTTTGTTTTTGATGCCAACGGCAAGCTCTACGCGGTGATCGGTTCGGCAGGCGGGCCACGCATCATCAACTACGTGGCGCGTGCTTTGGTGGGCTTACTCGATGGCAAACTCGACGCCTCTGCAGCGGTGGCTTTGCCGCATGTCGGGCCACGTCCGGGTGCCACTGATGTCGAACGCGGCACAGCAGCCGAAGCGATGACAGCAGAATTGGAAAAGCGCGGCCACGTGATTTCAAAATCCGAAATGACCAGCGGCACACATTTGATCGTGCGCGAAACGGTAGCCGGAAAATCAGGCTGGGCCGGCGGCGTGGACCCGCGCCGTGAAGGCGTGGCGGCGGGCGAATAGAGGACAGACAGGAACATGCAAACGAATATGAAAACCTATTCGGAATTACTCAGCACACTGCATACCGATACGAACAGCGCGACGCTGGAACTGACTCCCGATTGGATGCAAGGCCGCACGGCGTATGGCGGTTGGCAAGCTGCATTGGCGGTGTTGGCGATGCGGCAGATTCTTGGCGATGAAATCCCCTTGCGTTCCCTGCAAGCGAATTTCATCGGACCGATGGGAGCCGGAAATATCACTGCCCGCGCCGAAATTTTGCGCCAGGGAAAATCTGCGACGCAACTTGAAGCGCGCATCCTTATCGATGGCAAGCTGGCGTTTTCAGCCGTAGGAATTTTCGGTGCAGCCCGCACTTCGCAGATTTCGCTGGCCCCACGTGCGCCGGCAAACATTCGTGAGCCGGAGGAAATCGCACCGATGCCATTTGTCGCCGGCCTGCGGCCGGAATTCACCAAGCATATCGACCAACGCTGGGCTTCCGGAGGCCATCCATTTTCCGGTGTCGAAAAATCCGACGCGCAGATTTTCATTCGTCAATTTGGTGAGGACATCACAAGCGAAGCGCACCTGGTGATGCTCGGCGATGCGATTCCACCGTCGGCAATTTCACTGCTTAAAACACCGGTCATGTTGAGCAGCATGAACTGGACTCTGGAACTCGTCACCCCGCTGGATGCAGAAACGCGCGCCGGTTGGCTGCGTTTCGATAGCGCGCTCACTGCTGCAGGCGATGGCTATGGCTGGGAGAACACTTCGATCTGGTCCTGCAAAGGCGAGTTGGTCGGGCTGAGTAGGCAGTGCGTGGCCTTGTTTGGTTAAGTACCGTTTAACGGCGTGTTGCCAGCACCAACTGACGAAATGTCTATTTTGATTTGACGTCACTTACGGGCGGCGCGGCTTTCGGTACAACTCTAACGAACTCGTCGTCGCCAGCGTCAGCTTTGACGACGTAGCGGGTATCACCCAACTCAAAAAATTGGCTACATACGGTAGGTAGGGCAATGCGCTTGCCACCGCTACCGCCGATCAATACCGCACTGGTTCCGCAAACCACGGCATCGTTATCAACCTTCCAGTAGCCCTTGATCGGCAACACTTCGCCGTGCTCGGTTCGCGTGCTGCCCTCAATCAAACCGGCAATCGTAAAGCGTAATTCGTGACTCCCCTTGCCGTCAGGGTTTTCGCCTTGAATCACCGCATCAGCAGTCAATCGCACGACCTCATCACGGCTCAGTCGACGCGCACCGGCGGCCAGTAACTGGCGCAGTGTCATTGGCTTGACGACTACCCGATCCGCCGTATCAGGGCGACAAATTAGCGGCTGCAGTTCGGCGATTTCGGCGGCGCTTAGTACAGTATTTTTGCCAAAGAAATAACAGGCATTGTGGCCGTCCGAATCCAACGCTGAGCGTAGCGGACTCTTTCGCAAGATCAGCCGGATTATCTCGGCCTTGGCCATCGCTGCGGCGTTCATTAAGGCCGTGCGGCCGCTCACTGCACCTCGTTCGCTATCCGGCCAACCTGCGCCGTTGCTGTCCCACGCTATCGTCGCGGTGGCGACATTTGCGCCGCCGTTTAGCAGATGCGTCACGCTGTCGGTTTGCCCGGCGGCTATGGCGGCCATCAATGGCGTGTAGTTGAAGACATTGGCTTCATTTGGATCCGCGCCTGCCGACAATAATTGCAACACTAATTCCGGCTGATCTATTGCCGCCATCAAGGCGGTTTCGTCCGATGGACTGCGTGCTTTCTTGCCACGCCCGCCGCGCCTTTGCGCCGCTTCGCCATATTCATAGCTAATAAAATCGGTAATCACGACAGGTGCCGCGTGGTTAATCAACGCACTGTGCAAATTGGCAAATTGCCGGCCTTGTTCAAGCGCGCCGGGCAGCGGCGCGGGTGCGTAGCGAGAGGTGTAATTTGCAGATATCGTGGTTGCATGTACGGCACCGTCATGTCGCAAATTCTCAGCCGCGTGCACAATCGTTTCCATCATCACCACATCCGCCGCAGCAATCGCTTCGCCGCTGTTCAAGCCGTGACTTGCCGTAAACATTGCCACCAATTCGGCATGCGCCGGAGCCAGCAAAGGCATCAGTTCGTGATAGCGCTGCTTGGCGGCGGCGTTGCGTTCCGACCATGTAAATATCGCCTCGAGCATCGCATCGTGCTGCCGTCGCAACGCCGCTGCGCGTGCAGGGCGATTGGCCTCATCAATAGCGATGAGTGGCAAGCTTAACTGCGTCCACAGCGCTTCGCCGCGTAACGCAACTCTATCCATGCGCTCAGACGGTGACAGATTCGCGGCCAGTGCACTTGCGCCGCCGGTCATCGCGTCGAGCGCTTCAATCACGCCTCTGAGCGCGGGCAGTCGCTCCAGCACGCCGACGATGGGCGGCGCGAGAAATAATTTGTAGAGGCAGCGTGGCGCAACAGTCGCACCTTGTTGTTCATTGACGATTTCGTAAAGCCCGGCGTAAGCGGCTTCGCCTTTGGCTGCTGGCGAGTAATACGCCCACGGCTCGGCAACCAGCGCGAAATCCCGCCCTTGTAAGCGGAAAATATCAATGGCGGCATAGTCGGCGGTTTGCGATGAAAAACTATTGAAGCGACCACCGGCATTTTTTTGTTCTTGTATCCAGCGTGCCAGAGATTTTTCATCAATCACGCGACGGCCATCAACGCTCGCCGCTTTGGCACGGATTTGGTAACTCGCATAAAGCCCTGCATCGAGCAAGTTCACTGCAACATTGTGACCACCGACCAGGCCGCTGTCTCTATTCGTCTCACCACCATGGGTGCCGACCAGTTCAGTCACCCCCGCTATGCGCTTCGGATCAGGCGTGCCGTGGGCGGCGAGCAATTCGTCAAAGCGATGCGCCATTGCTGCGCACAATGCTGGCTCGCGATCATCCACTAAGCGAAAACTCACGTAGGCCGAAACCGGATGCGCTGTGATCTTGATTCGCGCGGACGGCGACGGCCAACTCGCCAGCGCATCAATGTGTTGGCGATAAGTCTGCGCCAAACAATTGGTCTGCGTCACGTCAGGCAAAGCGTCGCCGAGTCGTGTGACGGGTAGCTTGCACTCGCGCGTGCGCGCTTGCAGCCAATGCTGATGAAAGCCTAGCAAGATCGAGCGACCGGTGACCAATTCGTCACGCAGTGCAGCACGAAACGCCGCGCTCATTTCACGATCAAGCGCGGCGAGTTTTGTGTCCGCACAAATCACATCCTGCACCGTGGTCGCCCGTTCGGCGCAATCAAAAGTCGGCGCGGCGTTAGTAGCAAAGGCGCGACGGGGCAGGGTGCTAGGTGCCATCGCCAAAACTGGTCCGGCTTCCAATGGCGAGTGCCGGCCACGCGATGAAGTAGTGCAAGCGCTCAGCGTGGTCAGCGCCAAGCCACAAATCAGCAGCGGAAAATTTATCGCTCGCATAGCAAGAATACGTAATTTATTGGGCACGGAAATTTGCGCTTCCATAAATCACATAAGTTGCCGCACCTAAATTGGGCGGCGGTGGAAACGGGCCGGATTTTTGCAGCGCGGCTTCGGCCGCCGCATCGAGCAATTTATCGCCACAGGATTCAATCTGGAAGCTCAAGACTTTGCCCTCGCGATCCACCGTAATTTCATACGGAATCGTACATTGTCGCAGCATGCTGCGGGCATCCGATTTGTCGCCCGCCTGCGCCTTGTACACCGCGCCATCGGGACGCACCAGGTTCGCCACGACTTTTGCCTTTACCTTGTCGGCATAATCAGACGGCACGCGACGCGGCGCAAGCGTAATTGCATTCGGCGACGGCGCAATACCCACCCATTCACCACTACCGCCCATGCCATGTTTCGGTGGTTCGTCGTCGGCTTCGCGCAGCTTGGCATCCGGTGTTTTGCGTGGCGATGAAATCGTTGGTAGCGGTGCTTGCTGCGCGGCTTTGCTTGGTGGCGTAGCAGCAGGTTCAACCGGTGGCGGCGGCACGTGTACGATGAATATTTCGGCGACATTTTCCAACGCAGCGCGTAGCGGCATAAACGCTTGTGGTCGTACGCTCAACAACCAAAGCACCAGTACAACATGAACCAGCGCCGCGCAGGTCAGCGCGATTGAGCGTGTGCCCCATCTGGTCATGGCGGCAATCCGTGCGGCTGATGCGAGTGCTGCAACGGCGTGTTGTCAGCACCAACTCGCGAAAATCAAGGCTTCACAAATTTCAGGGTGAAGCGATCACTCTCGCCTATCGCTGCATATTTTTCACGATCCTTTTCTTTCAACGCATAAGTCGGCGGCAAGGTCCACACGCCCTCGGGATGATCAGCAGTGTCTTTTGGATTCGCGTTGATTTCCGATTTCGCCGCCAGCTTGAAGCCGACCGACTCGGCTAACTTGATTGCATAAACCTCATGCACATAACCATCGCTGGCTTTTTCGTCCTGTGTTTTGCCGGCCGGCAAGCGATGATCGACCACGCCAAAAACGCCGCCAGGTTTAAGCGCATTGAAGACTTTTTGGAATGCCGCTTTAATCGCCTCGTCGCCGTTGCGTGACCAGTTGTGCAAATTGCGGAAGGTCAGCACCATATCGACTTGCGTCGCTGGCGTGAAGTCCAATTTGTTTGGCATTTCAAAAACACTGAGTTTGACTTTGTCGTAGACCGCTGGTTTGTCAG
>JANYAW010000204.1 GCA_025361105.1 Rhodocyclaceae bacterium
CGCCGCGCCGATACCGCTGGTGATGTGGTCGTAGCCGGGCGCGATGTCGGTAGTCAGCGGACCCAGTGTGTAGAAGGGCGCTTCGTGACATTGCTCCAATTGCAAATCCATGTTCTCTTTAATCAAGTGCATCGGCACATGGCCGGGGCCTTCTATCATCACTTGCACATCATGTTTCCAGGCGATTTGCGTCAGTTCGCCCAGTGTTTTCAGTTCCGCCAATTGCGCTTCGTCGTTGGCATCGAAAATAGAACCCGGGCGCAGACCGTCACCCAAACTGAAAGCTACGTCGTAGGCTTTCAAGATTTCGCAAATGTCTTCAAAGTGCGTGTAAAGAAAACTCTCTTTGTGATGAGATAGGCACCATTTGGCCATGATGGAGCCACCACGACTGACAATGCCGGTCATGCGGTTCGCCGTCATCGGCACGTAGCGCAACAGCACACCCGCATGGATGGTGAAGTAATCCACGCCTTGCTCAGCTTGCTCTATCAGCGTGTCGCGGAAAATTTCCCAGGTCAGATTTTCAGCACGACCATCGACTTTTTCCAGCGCTTGATAAATCGGCACCGTACCTATCGGCACCGGGCTGTTGCGGATGATCCATTCACGGGTTTCGTGAATGTTCTTGCCGGTGGACAAATCCATCACCGTATCGCCACCCCAGCGTATCGCCCAGGTCATCTTGTCGACTTCTTCATTGATTGAAGAACCCAGTGCGGAGTTGCCGATGTTGGCGTTGATCTTGACCAGAAAGTTGCGGCCAATAATCATCGGCTCAGATTCGGGATGATTGATGTTGTTGGGAATGATGGCGCGGCCACGGGCGATTTCGTCGCGGACAAACTCTGGTGTTATTTCCTTTGGAATCGAGGCGCCGAAATCTTGCCCCGGATGTTGACGCGCCAACAAATCGACCATGCGCTGCCCCATCGGCCCGGTGGCACGTAGCGATTCGACGTACTCGGCGCGGCGCAGGTTTTCACGAATGGCGACAAACTCCATTTCTGGCGTAATCATGCCGCGTCGGGCGTAATGCATCTGGCTGACATTGCCGCCCACTTTGGCGCGCCGTGGTTTGCGATGCAGACCGGGAAAGCGCAGCTCAACCAGCTTGGCATCCGCAGCGCGAACGCGACCGAATTCGCTGGATAAATCGTTGAGCAAATCGGTGTCCTTGCGCGCTTCTATCCAGCCCTGCCGCATCGCTGTCAAACCGGAGCGGATATCAATTTTCGCTGCCGGATCGGTATAGGGGCCGGAGCAATCGTACACATAAATCGCCGGATTTTTTTCACCACCCATGTTGGTCGGTGTGTCGCTCTGACTAATTTCGCGCATCGGTACGCGAATGTCAGGCTGCGATCCGGTAACGTAAATCTTGCGCGAGTTCGGTAGCGAGGCAATCGCCGCCGCGTCGACATGCGCGTCGGCGGCGATAAATTTTTCGGTGGCATTCATGGGATTTCCTTCAATAACGCGAACAGCTTCGGCGTAATGAGGATTATCCCTTAAGACGAATAAAGGAATGCGCCTATCCGTCGATTAAGGAATCGCCGCTCGTCATAGCAGCGCGCGCACCATCAGGAAAAGACCAACCACGCCAACAGTCCAGATAGCACTACGAACATAGGTAATACCCAGTAGGTAGACAGGCAGATAGGCCATGCGCGCCCAGAAAAATATCGTGGCGCCCGAAGTCGCTTGCTCGCCGACGCCTGCTACCTGCGCTGCCAGCGCCAACGCGGCAAACAACAGGAAATTTTCCTTGGTGTTTGCCGCGGCACGTTCAGCCCGCGCACCGAGCGGTGTGGCTTCCGGCAGATTGTCGCGATTACTCAAACCGACTTTCATTCCCTCCATAGTCCATTCACGATTACGCAACAATGCCCCGAGCATGATGGATAGGAATGTCAGCAGCGTCATATAGACCAGCAAATTCAGTAGTGGTGTCATGCGATTTCTCCTCTGGTTGATTTACGGATGTTATATCGGTTCGCAGCGGTCCGTTGCCGTGAATGCTGATTCCGGCAACTATAAAAATGCCCCGATCAATTGATTCAGGAACCGCCGTCCGTCGCGGCTCGGCCGGATTAGCGTACCGCAGTCGTCCAGCAATCCTTGACGGCGTGTCGTCAGCACCAACTGCTCAATCGTGCTCAAGGATAAGCCGGTGCGCTCGGCAAACAAACTTGCATTAAAGCCATCATTCAAGCGCAAGGCATTCATCATGAATTCGCCGGGCAAATCGGCGCGGCTGATTTCCTGATGGGTGCTTTTCGGATTCGCGTTGGCGACTTGTTCGAGGTAGGCGCGTGGGCTGCGGTGGCGTGCTTCGCGCCATTGCGTTTCGTGGTTGGACAGTTTGGAATGTGCACCCGCGCCGATGCCTAAATAATCGCCGAAGGTCCAGTAATTCAGATTGTGTCGGCAGCGCTGCCCGAGCTTGGCAAAGGCCGAGGTTTCGTAATGCTCAAAACCGGCTGTGGCGAGTTGTGCCTCGACCATATCTTGCATGTCGGCGGCCAAATCGTCATCCGGCAGGGGGGGCGGCGAATGGTGAAATGCAGTGTTGGGTTCTAGCGTCAAATGATAGGCGGACAAATGGCTGACACCCATGCTGATGCCAGTGTCGATGTCGTGCTGCGCTTGCGCCAAAGTTTGCTGCGGCAAGGCGTACATCAGATCAATATTTACTCGCTCAAAATTTTTCAATCCCATTTCAATCGCGCGGCGCGCTTCATCGCTGTCATGAATGCGGCCTAGGCTTTTAAGTTTTTCATCAGCAAAACTTTGTACACCGATGGACAAACGATTCACTCCTGCGGCGCGGAACGTGGCGAATTTGGCTGCTTCGGCCGTCCCCGGATTAGCTTCCATAGTCACTTCGGCATCGGGCTGCAATGACAGGCGCATGCGTATTGCGGCGAGCAGAGCGTCACAGGTTTCGCCCGACATCAAACTGGGTGTGCCGCCACCGATGAACACGCTGGTAATCGGTCGCCCCCAAATCGCGGGTAATGCCATTTCCATGTCGGCGATTAGCGCAGATAGATACGCCGCCTCGTCAATTTCGCCTTTCGCTTCGTGCGAATTGAAATCGCAGTAAGGACATTTTTTCACGCACCACGGCCAATGCACATAAAGTGAAAGTGGTGGTGGCGCGCTGAGACCGGAGCTGCGCTCTCCCGCGCTTTCGCCCGCATTTCCGTCACTTGGTGCTGGCGACACGCCGTTTTGGACAACGAGAGGAATAATCCGTTTGCTCACTTTATAAGTGAATCGTGCATTTGCAATTGCGCAATCAGTTCCGACAAGGCTTTGCCACGATGCGAAATGCGATTTTTCTCCGCCGCTGGCAATTGCGCAGCGGTCATTCTCAAGGTTGGCAAATAAAAGTACGGGTCATACCCAAAACCATTTTCGCCCTGCGGCGCGTCGACAATTTCGCCATGCCATTCGCCTTGGGCAATCAGTGGTTGCGGGTCGTTGGCATGGCGCACCAGTACCAATACAGCGACGTAATGTGCACGCCGATTGTCGTTCCCTTGCAGCAATTCAATCAACCGTTGATTGTTGCGCGCATCAGATTTTGGCTCGCCGGAAAATCGTGCCGACAACACCCCCGGTGCGCCGTTCAACGCATCCACACAAATGCCCGAGTCATCCGCCAGTGCTGGCAAGCCGGTAAGCAAGGACGCATGTCTTGCCTTGGCCAGCGCGTTCTCAACAAAAGTGCAATGCGGCTCATCCGCTTCCGACACATTGAAGGCCGATTGCGGTAGCACTTCAAAATCAAATTGCGCCAGCAGCGCGCCAAACTCGCGCAGCTTGCCAGGATTGCCCGAAGCTAGAACCAGTTGCTTCACTGCCCTGCAAGCGCCGCCGTCTGGGCCGCGACAATTTCGCCTATGCCTTTGGTCGCCAGCGCCAGCAGCACGTCAAGTTCAGCCCGTGAAAACGGCGCGCCTTCCGCAGTGCCCTGGACTTCGACCATGCCGCCGCTTTGCACCATCACCACATTCATGTCGGTATCACAGCCCGAATCTTCGACGTAATCCAAATCCAAAACGGGTACGCCATCGACGATGCCGACCGACACGGCGGCGACTAATTCGCGCAGTGGATTGGTGGGAATTTTCCCGCTGGCGACAAGCCCCGACAAGGCATCGTGCAGCGCCACACAGGCTCCGGTAATGCTGGCGCAGCGAGTGCCGCCGTCGGCTTGCAGCACGTCACAATCGAGCGTGATTTGCCGCTCGCCCAGCGCAGCCAAATCTGTCACCGCTCTGAGCGAACGGCCAATCAAGCGCTGGATTTCTTGCGTGCGCCCGGACTGCTTGCCCTTCGCTGCTTCGCGCGCCGTGCGGGTGTTGGTCGAGCGCGGCAACATGCCGTATTCGGCCGTCACCCAACCTTTGCCTTTGCCACGCAAAAACGGTGGCACGTTTTCTTCCACACTCGCGGTGCATAAAACTTTGGTGTTGCCAAACTCCACCAGCACACTGCCCTCTGCATGGCAGGTGAATTGGCGGGTGATTTTCAGGGTACGCAGTTGGTCGGCGTTTCTTTGTGAAGGACGGGTCATTTTCTAGGTTCCGGTGGACGATTTCGTTTCAAATTAGTGCGAATGCCATCGATCGCCGACATAATTTCCGCGTCGGACAAATCAAGCTCGCTGGTGCGCTCCGTGCGCTCAGGGTGCAAATTTTCGATGATGGTTTGCGAGGGATCAAATGGCCGCGTAGACGCTTCGGACGTCGACTTACTCGGCTCCGATTCCCAGCGCAAAGTCAGCAAACTGAGATTATCGCCATGCGCGCCATTGAGCTGCTCGGCCTGATCCATGACCAGTGGCAGCGCGCGCTCCAGCGGGCGTGACAACGCAACCGGCAAAAGGTCTGTGAGGTGCGCCCAAATGCCGTCGGAACACAGCGCCAGCGTGTCGCCGGGCAACAGCTCACGCGAGATCGAAACATCCACCCGTGGCGAAATATCGCCGCCCAAACAAGTGGTCACCAAATTCCGTTGCGGATGCACCAGCGCTTCTTCGGCGGTGATTTGACCGGCATCCATCAAGGCCTGAACGCGGCTATGGTCTAGCGTACGCACCAACAAACGCTGGTTGCGAATCATGTACAGCCGCGAATCACCGACATGCGCCCAAGTGGCTCGTCCATCCTGAATAATGCACGCCACACAGGTCGTGCGCGGCGCGTCGGAAATTGGAATCGCTCGCATTGAGGCGTGATCGTTAATCGCCTCATGAATCATCTGCATCATGCGCCGCAAAAATCGCGTCGGTTCATCCAGCCGTGGCCGCGCTTCAATCGCGAAAGCCTGGGCAAATTTATCCACGGCGAGTTGCGCCGCGACCTCGCCCAAGCGATGCCCGCCCATGCCATCGGCCACCACCAAATACACGGCTTGATCGGACTGACCCCAAGCCAAGCGATCTTGATTGGTACCGCGCCGACCGATTCGGCTTTCATGAACTACTTTGAAGCGCATAGAGGTCGATCTGTTTAGTGATGCTTAGTGATGTATAAAGTCGCGCAAGCGACCAAGCAGCGAAATCTGCACGCCCGGCGGCGGTTTGCGGTCGAGCAAGGCAAGTTGTAATTCACGCGCATTCTTGGCGCGTTGGGTGTGATCGAGCACCAGGCAATAATCTATCAAGGCCAAGAAATTGATCGAATAGTCGCCGCTCCAACGCCGCATGGCCGGTTCCAAAGTGTCTTCGTTCATGCGCTCATCAGAAGGCAGTGGCGAGCTACCGGCGAGGCAGGCATACATGCAGGCACCGATTGCATACAGATCCGACCACGGGCCGAGCAGTTCGCGCTGACCGTACTGTTCCGGTGCAGCGTAACCCGGCGTATACATGCCTTTGAGATATTCGCCTTCGCCTTGCAATGCCTGCCGCGCAGCACCAAAATCAAGCAACACGGGGCTGTCGTCAGAGCGCAACAAAATATTGCCGGGTTTGATGTCCAGATGCAGCAAGCCATTGTTGTGCACTTCATCCAAACCATCGAGCAGGCGCGCAAACAGGTCGGTCAAAAACGCCTCTTTAATCGGCCCGGTATGGCGGCGCACATGGGCATGCAGCGTGCGTCCGCGCTCGTAGCGCATGACCAGATAAACCGTGCCATTGGCGCGGAAAAAATCTGTCACTCGCACGAGGTAAGGGTGATCGAGCCGCGCCACCGCACGACCTTCTTCAAAGAAACATTTGAGGCCGTGGTTAAACGTGGCTTGATGCTCCGGCGCGATGATAGGCATGACGGCATCGGCGCCACGCAGGGCCAAACTATTGGGCAGATATTCCTTAATCGCGACCGGCGTGCCCTCGGCATCGTGCGCCAAATAGACAATAGAAAACCCACCGTGCGAGAGCTGGCGCTCTATCCGGTAAGTTTCCAATTGGAAATCGGCGGGCAAGGGAAAATTTGTTTGCGACATGGGGAGGTGGTTATACTCGGCACAGATTTTATCAACAAGCTTTTTCACCGCAAACCGCCCGTCTATCGGGTGCGACGTAGCGTGACAAGCGCAAGGCAATTTACTAAATCATAAAAAATAAACCAGAGGAGCTGGACATGGAAGCTGCCGTCAAATCCCCGCTTGAAATGTTCTATCAGTGGGAGCAAACCACCCCCAACAAAGTCTTTTTGCGCCAGCCAACTCAGCTTGTCTGGGCTGAATTCACCTGGGCACAAATCGGCGACCAGGTTCGTCGCCTTTGCACCTATATCGACAGACAAAATTACCCCGCCGGCAGCCGGATTGCGATTTGGTCGTCGAACAGCATGGATTGGGTGGTGGTCGATTTAGCCATCATGATGTCCGGCCACGTCAGCGTACCGGTGTATCCCGGGCAGGATCTCAAATCCGCCCGTTACATCCTTGAGCACAGCGAATCGCAAATGATATTTTTGGGCAGCTTCGATCACGCCGATGATGCCGACGAAGCGATTCCATCTCACGTAAAACGGGTCAGTATTCATGGCGCGACCACGCCTTGCGAAACCAGCCTGAGCGAGATTCTTGCCAACTATTCACCACGCGCCGATTCACCGATTCCTGATCCCGACGGCCTGATCACTATGGTCTATACCTCGGGCACCACCGGCAATCCAAAAGGTGTGATGCATTTGCATTCCACCGCCGGCCACACCATGCCGCAGACGGTGACCAAGCTGCTCAAACGTTCGCCCGATGCGCGCTTCTTTTCCTTCCTGCCGCTGTCACATATTGCCGAGCGCGTGGTGGTCGAATTCACCTGTCTGTATTCCAATGGCGTGATTTCGTTTTCAGAAGGTCTGGCGACTTTTGCCGCAGAGTTGCGCTCAGTCCAACCGACCCTGTTTTTTGCCGTGCCACGCTTGTGGCTGAAATTCAAGGAAGGCATAGACGCAAAAATCCCGCCGGCGATGCAGACGAATCTGACCGAGGAACAAAAACTCGGCATCCGCCAAACGCTAGGCCTGTCAAAAGCCACCACCATTTTGACCGGCTCCGCACCTTGCCCGCGCGACGTGCAGCAATGGTTCATCGACATGGGCATGTGGCTACGCGATGGCTATGGCATGACCGAAAATTTCATCGACGGCACCGGCTGGAATTCCGACGAGCCACCGATTCCCGGTTGCGTTGGCACGCCGTGGGGCACCGCTGAAGTCAAGGTCGATGAACTCGGCGAGATTTTGTTCCGCAGCAAAGGCGTGATGAAGGGCTATTACAAGGAGCCGGAAAAAACCGCCGAAGTCATTGTCGACGGCTGGTATCACTCGGGTGATAGCGGGCGTATTGATGAGAACGGCAACCTGTGGATTACCGGCCGCATCAGCGAAGTTTTCAAAACCACCAAGGGCAAATTCATCAAGCCTATCGGCCTCGAAGATTTGTTTGGCCGCACCAATTTGCTGGCGCAGTTTTGCGTTTGCGGCCACGGCCTTGATCAACCCGTGGTGCTGACCACGCTCTCAGACATCGCCAAGAAAATGGATAAAGAAGAAGTGGCCAGCAAACTCGCCGCCGTGCTCAAAGACATCAATACCGAACTGCCACCGTATGAACGCATCAATCAAATGTTCGTCGCCAAAGAAGAATGGCAAATCAATAACGGCATGCTCACGCCGACCATGAAGCTACGCCGCAAACCGATAGAAGCGCATTTCCGCCCGTGGATAGAGGCGAATATCGGCAAGACGGCTGTGGTGTTTGAATAAGCCCCATTGCAAAGATCGCTGACGGCGTGTTGTCAGCACCAACTGGTGCGGACAGTGCGCCGTCAATACATTTGAGACCAGCAAAACCAAAACCATGACCACCATCCACAGCATGACCGGCTTTGCCGCCGCCAATCTCGACCTCGGCCACGCCGTGTTAAGTCTCGAAATCAAAAGCGTGAACTCGCGGTTTCTCGACATTGGATTTCGTTTGGGTGACGATTTACGCGCGCTGGAAATGCCATTGCGCGAGCGCATTACTGCCCGCGTCGGACGTGGCAAAGTTGAATGTCGCGGCTATGTCCAATCTCAATCCAGCAGTAGCGGCGAGCGCGTACCGAATGCTGATCGAATTGCAGAACTGGGACGGCTCGATACCCTCGTTCGCACCGCGATGCCGAATGCCGTCGCCATGTCAGTCGCCGAAGTGCTGCGCTGGCCTGGCGTGATGGCCGACGACACAGTTCCCGCTGAAGAAATTCAAACCGCGGCGCTGGGTTTATTCGCCAACATGCTGGACGAATTCATCGCCAGCCGTGCCCGCGAAGGCGAAAAGTTGGCCGACGTGTTGCGTGCCTGCACGCGAAAAATGCGCGAACAAGTCGCCGCCGCCGGCCCGCTGGTGCCGCTGGCCATCGCCGCCTATCAAGACCGTCTGGCAGCAAAATTGCGCGAAGCCGTTGCCAATCTGGACGAAGACAGAATCCGTCAGGAAGTCGGCGTGTTCGCCGCGAAAATTGACGTCGCTGAAGAGGTCGCCCGACTGGTCACGCACCTAGACGAAGTCGACCGCGTGCTCGTCAAAGGCGGCCCCACCGGCAAACGCCTTGATTTCCTGATGCAGGAACTGGGCCGCGAAGCCAACACCCTGGCCTCGAAATCCGTTTCTGCCGAAGTCACCGCGATTGCACTGGAGCTCAAATTGCTCATCGAACAAATGCGCGAGCAGGTGCAGAATTTGGAATGAGCATGGGGAGTCAGCTCGTCGTGATCATCGACGCGTGGGCGCACACATCCCACCTTACGCCAAACTCGGGATCCGATTTTCGACTCGCTGCGGCGCTGGACCAAGGGAGCGATGCCGACAGATGAGTTGCCGGTCAGCCTGACGCTGGCAATGATGGGTCAGGGCAAGGTGGACAAGTGCCTGATTAGCGCCTGGGTGGCACCACGCAATGTGATGATCTCGAATGACGAGGTGGCTGGTTTTGTCGCCGAAGCTCTGGATCGTTTGCTGGGTGTCGGCTCGGTGGATATTTCCAAACCCATGCAAGCTGCGCGCGAAATCCGCCGTTGCGCGTGCTAACACGCCCTTGCCTATGGCTTCAGAGTAAAGTTCCCGCATCACTTCATACGAAAAAGCCATGAACCTCGGTACTTTATTTGTCGTTTCCGCGCCCTCCGGCGCAGGCAAGACCACGCTGGTGGGGCGTTTGTTGTTGGCCGATCCGGAAATCTTCGCCTCGGTCTCTTACACCACGCGTGGGCCCCGTCCGGGCGAGGTCGAGGGTATTGCCTATCACTTCATTGACGTGCCGACCTTTCATGCCATGAAGGTACGTGGCGAGTTCCTCGAATCGGCTCACGTGCATGGCAATTTCTATGGCACTTCAAAAGTCTGGTTGCAGGAACAGATGAATTTGGGGCACGACATGTTGCTGGAAATCGACTGGCAAGGCGCGCAGCAAGTGCACCAGAGCTTTCCCGATGCGGTGACGATTTTCATCATGCCGCCATCGCTCACCGAACTCGAACGACGCTTGCGCGGTCGCGGTTCTGACGACGAGGCTGTCGTGCGACGTCGTGTGGACGGGGCGCTGGACGAAATCCGTCACGTCGGCGAGTTCGATTTTGTTATAATCAACAATGACTTGGATACGGCGCACGGCGATATGCTGGCTGCGGTGCGCGCCTCACGTCTGCACTTTTCGCGACAACGCGCGAAGCATCCCGAAGTTTTCCGCTGTTTAGACTAGGACTAAATCATGGCTCGTGTCACCATAGAAGATTGCATCAAAACTATTCCCAATCGTTTTAATTTGACGCTGGCGGCGACTGTTCGCGCACGTCAATTGAGCTTGGGCGGCACGCCGATGGTTGATGCCGACGGCGACAAATCCTGTGTCATCGCACTGCGCGAAATCGCTTGTGGCAAAGTCACTGGCGACATCCTTTTGCGCGGGCTGACCTAAGCGCAAAGCCGTAAGCATCAGGGGCGCGTTGTGAACGTCTTAGCGAACACCGCCCCTGCATCATCTACGCCGCCCGCATCACCATTTGCTGTAACGGTGCTGGGCGCGCAGGCTGTCGGCGACGATGGCGAATCACTCAAACAAATACAAAATTCCAGCGATGCCGAACAGGCATTGTTAGCCGCGCTTGACCAATTCAAAACGCGAATTGGCAGCTATCTAAAACCAGAAGATCAGCAACGCGTGGTCGCTGCGTATCACTTCGCCAACGCTGCGCATGAAGGGCAATTGCGGGTGTCGGGCGAAGCTTATATTTCGCATCCGCTGGCGGTGGCATCCAATCTAGCCGATTGGCATCTTGATCCGCAAGCACTGATCGCCGCGCTGCTACACGACGTGATGGAAGACACGGCGATTACCAAGGAGCAGATTGCCGAAAACTTCGGCAAGGTGGCTGCGGAATTGGTAGATGGTGTTTCCAAAATTGACCGGATAGAAAATCGGTCTTTTGAAGAAGCGCAGGCCGAGAATTTCCGCAAGATGTTGTTGGCCATGACGCGTGATGTGCGCGTTATCCTGATCAAACTGGCTGATCGTTTGCACAATATGCAAACCCTCGACGCGATGCGACCGGAAAAACGTCGCCGGATTGCCAACGAAACTTTTGATATTTACGCGCCGATTGCTAATCGCCTCGGACTCAATAGTTTGTATCGCGAACTGGAGGAATTGTCCTTCCGCCACGCCTATCCACTGCGCTACCGCGTGCTGGCCAAGGCTGTCAAACAAGCGCGCGGCAACAAACGCGAAGTGGTCGGCAAGATTTTGGAAAGCATCCGCACGGCGCTACCCAAAGCCGGGATTGAAGCCGAAGTAATGGGTCGCGAAAAACATGTGTTCGGCATCTATTGCAAGATGCGCGAGAAGCATTTGACGTTTTCGCAGGTGCTGGATATTTACGGTTTTCGCGTTGTCGTCGCCGACCGCAATGCCTGTTACCAAGTGCTTGGTGTGCTGCACGCCCTGTATCAGCCATTGCCTGGCAAGTTCAAGGACTACATCGCGCTGCCGAAAGTCAATGGCTATCAGTCGCTGCATACACAATTGATCGGCCCTTTCGGCACACCTATCGAAGTGCAAATTCGTAGCGCCGGAATGAACCACGTCGCCGAATCCGGTGTGGCTTCGCACTGGATGTATAAGGACGAGCAAACGCTGACTCAGCTGCAAAAAAGCACGCATCAGTGGCTGCAATCTTTGATCGAATTGCAAGCCACTTCACCCGACAACACGGAATTTCTCGAGCACGTCAAATTCGATTTATTCCCCGGCGAAGTTTATGTGTTCACGCCGCAAGGAAAGATTCTCACCCTGCCGCGCGGTGCGACCGCCGTCGACTTCGCGTATGCGGTGCACACCGACATTGGCAATCGCTGCATCTCATGCCAAATCAACGGAGAAACCGTGCCGCTACGCACTGAATTGCGCAACGGTGATCGTGTTGAAATTGCCACCGCCTCACACGCGCACCCAAATCCAATTTGGCTGACTTACGTGCGCACCGGCAAGGCGCGCGCGCAGATTCGGCATTTCATGAAAACCCGGCAGGACGATGAATCCAGCACTTTGGGCGAGCGCTTACTAACGCGCGCCATCAGCGATTTGGGGCATCTGCCGACCGACATCGACCCGATAGCCTGGACGCGTTTTTTGCACGACACGGGACTGCGCGAACGGCACGATGTGTATGCCGAAATCGGCCTCGGGCTACGCTTGGCACCGGTGGTCGCGCGGCGTTTGTTGGCGCGCGATGGCAATTTGCAACAAGACGCCAAAGCCGGTGGCTCGGTCAGCATACGCGGCACCGAAGGGGTGGCGGTCAAGATTGCGAGCTGTTGCCGACCGATTCCGGGCGATCCGATTATCGGTTTGATACGCAAAGGCCAAGGCTTGTTTGTGCATGCGCATAGCTGCCCCGCCATCGGCAAATTGCATGGCTCGAAAACCGAATGGGTGGATGTCAATTGGGATCCGGCGGTGAGCGGACAATACGAAACTTACATCCATGTGGTGACGCGTGAAGCGCGTGGCGTGTTGGCAAAGCTCGCGGCCAAAATCACCGAGGCCGAATCCAACATCATGAACGTCAGCATGCATGTCGACGGCGATGCGATGACCTCCTTGTATTTCACTTTGCACGTCACCGGCCGCATGCATTTGGCACGTATCATGCGTGGATTGCGCGGATTGCCGGAAGTCGTTCGTCTGCATCGACAAGTTGAAACCCGCCGCTGAAATCATTTTTCAAGGAAATAACTAATGGCCAAGTACGAATCCGAGCATACTAAATTCATGCGCGAATGGCTGGAGAAAAATCCGACCGAGATTGCCGAAAAACAAAAGGGTCACGCCCTGTGGTGGGACAAAACGCCCCGCGATTTGACGACTCAGAAAATCGACATTCAGGCCGCCGTTGCGCCCAAGGCTTATTACTACGATGTGAACTAAGTCTTTAACGGCGTGTCGCCAGCACCAACTGGCGAAAGTGTCCGTAAATGAAACAATCGCCGTATCGCTTGCTGCAAATCATCGATGTAAGTGAACACCGCCGGCACTACCAGCAAGCTCAATAGCGTTGAAGTAATCAAGCCGCCAATCACCGCAATCGCCATCGGTGCGCGAAAGCTGGGATCAGCGCCAAAGCCCATTGCCAGAGGCATCATGCCTGCACCCATTGCCAGCGTGGTCATCACAATTGGGCGGCTGCGTTTGTGGCAAGCGTCAATCAATGATTCCTCGCGCCCCATGCCTTCACGGCGCGCAATGATGGCGTAGTCGACCAGCAAGATGGAGTTTTTGGTCACCACGCCCATCAACATAATCAGACCTATCATCGAGGGCATGGACAGTGCACTGCCGGTCACCAGCAAGCCGACAAATGCCCCGCCTATCGACAAAGGTAGCGCCGCCAAAATCGTCACCGGCTGCATGAAATCCTTGAACAGCAGAACCAATACGCCATAGATGCACAACACGCCGATGGACATCGCGACACCAAAACTGGCGAATAGATTTTGCATTTCCTGCGCGTCACCGAGCTCGACGCGTTTAACCGAGGGTGGCAATTTTTTCAGCGAAGAAAGTTGTATTGCTTCCGAATGCAAATCGCCTAAAGGCCGGGTACCCAATTCAACATCCAATGTCACATTGCGGCTGCGATCCAGTCGATTGATTTGCGCCGCGCCCGATTCAATGCGCAGCGTGGCTACGCTACCCAGCAGCACTGGTCCGTTTTTTCCCGGCACGGTCAGGCGCGCTAGCGCATCAAGATCCGCACGCACCGTATCGGGCAGTTTGACTCTTATCGGCACTTGGCGCTCAGCGAGGTTGAGCTTGGGCAAGGCAATGTCGTAATCGCCCGCCGTCGCCACGCGTATCGTCTCGCCGATGCTGGCGGTGGTCACACCAAGATCGGCGGCCAAGGCGCTGTTTGGTTCGACAATAATCTCCGGACGCACCAAGCTCGCACTCGATGTTACCGCGCCAACGCCTTTGAGCGTGCGCAATTGGCGCTCGACCAAGGCGGCGGTATCGCGCAGCGCAATCGGGTCTTCGCTGCTCAAAACCAATTGCATTTTGACGCCGGCGTCCGGCGGCCCGACTTGAAAACGTGCGCCGGGAATTTCGGCCAGTTTGATACGTAACTGATTCTCGACATCGGACAATGATTCGTGACGATGACTGCGGTGTGTCAGACGCAAAGTGAGCAGCGCGCGCCGCGTCTCGGCCGCCGCTCCCGGCGCAAACACATCGCCGCTGGAACCACCACCAACCGAGCTAAAAACTGCCAGTACATTGGGCACACTCATCGCTGCAAGCCGGGTTTGCTCGGCCACGGCCAGCGTTTGCGTCAGTGTGCTGCCCGGAGCAAGCTCAAGATTGATTTGCGTTTGTCCGCGATCAGCCGATGGAACAAACCCGGTGGGTAGTAATCCCACCAGCGCTATCGAAGCGACGAAGAAAACCACCGCCGCCAAAATGGTTCTGAAGCGATGATGCAAACACCAGGTCATCACCGCCAAATATTTCGTCATTGCTGGCGTATCAACATGTTCCGACGACTTCGGCGGTTTGAGTAAATACGCGGCCATCATCGGCGTGAGCAGGCGCGCCACCATCAGCGAAGCGAGTATCGCCAGCACCGCAGTCCAGCCAAATTGCTTAAAAAACTTGCCTGGAATTCCGCCCATAAATGCAGTCGGCAAAAACACCGCGACCAGCGCAAATGTCGTCGCAATCACCGCCATGCCGATTTCGTCTGCTGCTTCGAGCGCCGCGTTAAACGGGCTTTTGCCCATACGCAAATGTCGTGCGATATTTTCGATTTCGACTATCGCATCGTCTACCAAAATACCGACCACCAAGGCCAAGGAAAGCAGCGTTACTGTGTTGAGCGTGAAGCCGAAATAATGCACGCCGAGAAAAGCCGGAATCACCGACAAAGGTAGGGCCGCAGCGGAGACCAGCGTCGCACGCCAATCGCGCAAGAACCACCACACCACCAGCACCGCGAGCAGCGCGCCTTCGAACAACATGAACATCGAGCTATCAAAATTTTCTTCGACCGGCGTTGCGTTGTCGACGACGGCTGCGAGTTGCACATTCGGGTGGGACTCATGCAGTTCGGCGATTGCTTTGCGCACGCCATTTGCCACATCCAACTCGCTCGCGCCTTTGGTGCGCAACACGTCCATCGCCACCACCGCTTTGCCATCGTTGAGCGCCACACTGGTGCGGTCGGCCACGCCGTCAGTCACGCTGGCAATCTGGTCAAGACGAATGCGCCGGCCATCAGAGAGCGGCAATTCAATCAACGCAAGTTCCGCCGCCGAGCGCACGGTGGCGATGGTGCGCACACTTTGCTGCGTGCCGCTGACATCGCCACGACCGCCGGGCGATTCTTGTTGCACACGCTTGAGTTGGCGCGACACATCGAGCGCTGAAACACGCAAGGCTGCCATCTTTGCCGTGTCGAGTTCGACGCGAACTTCGCGCGTCACCCCGCCTAGCCTATGCACGCCGCCGACACCCGGCACGGACAACAAACGTTTGGCCACCGTGTTGTCGACGAACCATGACAAATCGGTTTCATCAAGGCGCTCGGAGGCGGCAGTTAACACCAGCACCGCACGTCCCGAGGTGCTTGATTTGGTAATGCTCGGATCGCGCATTTCGCTCGGCAAATCAGCCCGCACGCCGGCTACCGCATTGCGCACATCGTCCATCGCCTCAGCCGAGTTTTTGTCCAGCTCAAACCAAATACTGATCACCACATTGCCATCGCGCACGTCGGTAACAATGTGGCGCACGCCCTGGAGTGAGGCCACCGAGTCCTCAATTTTGCGCGCCACTTCAGTTTCCATTTGCGCTGGTGCCGTGCCTTCCAGCGACGCGCTGACGGTGACGGTGGGCAAATCAATATCCGGAAAATCTTGTACGGCTGTCGCTCTGAATGCCAATATTCCAGCGATGGAAAGCAGAATAAAAAGCATGATCGCCGGGATGGGCGAGCGTATGGAATAGGCTGAGAAATTCATGACTTTAACGGCGTGTTATCACACGCGACGGCGCAGAGCGCGTCTTTTGTGCGACCGCCTTGTCGCTGGTTGTTTTTGGAGTCTTGTTTCATCAGCACCAACTGGTGAACAGGCGAATTGGCGCATCAGCCTCACGGTGCAACTTTCGCTGTGGGCGCAGCCACCACCTTCACCGTGTCACCATCATTCAAAAATCCAGCGCCGGTCATTACGATGGTAGCGTCCGCTGGTAATCCGCCGACCACCTCAATTTTTCCATCGCTGCGCCGACCGATAGTGACTTTGAGCTGGGTTACCTTGTTGTCGGCGCCAATCCGAAATACATAATTGAAACCATCACGCACGACGACCGATTGTGGCGACACCAACAAGGCGCTGGCGCTGCCAACATCAAATTCGCCGCTGACAAACATGCCTGCTTTCAATTCGGCATGCACCGGCAAATCCACGTACACCAGCCCCGTTCGTGTTTGTGCGTCGACCGTCGGCGCAACCATCCGCACTTTGCCTTGCACCGCCGCGCCCGCTGGTGTCATCACCGTGGCCACTGCGCCAGTTTTGACGCGCGCCATTTCGGCGGCGGTCATTTCGGCACGCCATTCAAGTCGGCTTTGCCGTATCAATCTGAATAGTTCCATGCCCGCCGGAACCACCGCGCCGACGGTCGCCGTTCGCGCCGAGATGACACCGGAATCAGGCGCTAGCACATGCGTTTGTGCCAGTCGAAATTTTTGCACGCGCTCGGCGGCGCGATGCGCTTCAACACGCGCCTTTGCTGTTTGTTCTGCCGTGAGATATTGGTTAATCAATTGCGCCGTCAGCGCGCCGGATGCGCGCAAGCCGCGCGCGCGATCGCCGTTGGCCACCGCATTGGCCGCTTCGGCTTCAGCCTCAGCGAGTTGCGCTTGGGTCTGCGCCAATTCGGCTGCCACCATCTCGGCGGAGAATTCTGCCAACACCTGTCCGCGCTTGACCACATCGCCCACATTCACATTCACTTTTGCCAGACGTAATCCGTTGGCCTCCGCGCCGACAATCGCTTCTTGCCACGCCATCAGGTTTCCACGCGCAGCGAGCTTTAACGACAAGGCCGCTGTGCGTGGGGTTTCCACGGTGACTGTCAGACTGGGCTTAGCGGCAGGCGGCGTAACACTATCAGCGGCGTTGGCAGTCAACGGTGGTGCGACGGCGAGACAAAGAAACAAACAAGCGATGCGCGTTTTCATGACGGAAAAATATTGGTAAGCGAATTAGATAACAGGCGCGCATTTTCGCAGCAATCACAAACCTTCGCGCAACGCCAGCTTGCGTGGATAATTGCAACATGACACTCACCGATTTACGCTACATCATTGCCCTCGCGCGCGAACATCATTTTGGTCGCGCGGCAGATAAGTGCAACGTCTCGCAACCGACGCTTTCGGTAGCGGTAAAAAAACTAGAGGACGAATTGGGCGTGGCTTTGTTCGAGCGCGGCATTGGCGAGGTGCGTGTCACGACCATAGGCGAACAAATCGTCGCGCAGGCGGCGCGGACATTAGCTGAAGCGGCGCGGGTGAGCGAACTGGCACAAGCCGGCAAAGACCCATTGGCCGGTGCGCTGCGGCTCGGTGTGATTTACACCATTGCGCCGTATTTGCTGCCAGCCTTGGTGCCGCGCGTGAAGACCGCTGCGCCGAAAATGCCGCTCATCATCAGCGAAGGTTTTACCCATTTGCTGATCGAACGATTGAAAGCGGCCGAGCTGGATGTGTTGATTTTGGCGCTGCCGGTGAATGAGCCGGGGCTGGTGGTGCAGCCGGTGTATGACGAAGCTTTTCGCGCGCTGGTGCCTGCGGCGCATCCGTGGGTCAAACTCAAAAGCATTGCGCCCGCGCAGTTGCTGGGCGAACCGCTGTTGATGCTCGGCGCTGGCAATTGTTTTCGCGATCAGGTGCTTGATTTGTGTGCCCACACCGGTAACAGCAACTCACCGGGGATGCAATTGCTGGAGGGCAGTTCGCTGGAAACCATTCGTCATATGGTGGCTTCGGGCGTTGGTGTGACGGTGATGCCTGCGTCCGGCGTAGATACGATTGCAAAGTCTGATCGGCTGCTGAAAGTCAGGCCGTTTGACGAACCAACACCGACTCGCCGCATTGGTTTGGTCTGGCGCTCGAGCTTCCCGCGGCATAAAGCGATTGACGTGATGCGCCGCGCCTTGCTGGATTGTGATTTACCGGGAACGCGGCGCACAAAATGAAAAATCGCGTGGCCTTGTGCAGATAGCCATTGGCTATTGAGTCAGTCGAAAAATACAATTAGAAACCAAGATGCGACTCGGTTAGAGTCGGCTCAAGTCGCGGTCGATATTGCGCGTATTTTGCAATCGCCGCCCGACCCGAAAGCCGCGCGACGGCGCGTTGCTTTTCTTTTTTAACCTTGCAAGGAGAACCACCATGGCACTTAAGGGAACTCAAACCGAAGGCAATTTGAAAGCTGCATTCGCGGGCGAATCACAAGCCAATCGGCGCTATTTATATTTCGCAAACAAAGCCGACATCGAAGGCTTCAACGATGTTTCTGCGGTGTTTCGTTCCACTGCTGAAGGCGAAACAGGTCATGCGCATGGCCATTTGGAATATCTCGAAACCTGTGGCGATCCCGCAACCGGCCTGCCATTTGGCGAAACTTCGCTGAACCTGAAAACCGCGATTGCTGGCGAGACGCACGAATACACCGACATGTATCCGGGCATGGCAAAAACCGCGCGCGACGAAGGCTTTGATGAAATTGCTGACTGGTTTGAAACGCTGGCCAAAGCCGAGCGTTCGCACGCCAACAAATTTCAGCGCACGCTGGATAGTTTGAACGCGTGATGACGCAGGTGACACGCCGAACACGGATTTAACGGCGTGTCACCTGCACCAACTGAGAAAAATCGGGCGAGGATGCTGCGAAATGAAAGAAGGCAATCTGGAAGCGCCAACGCGCCACGCCATCGCTTGGAAAGACCCTGAGTTCTACGATGAAGCTGCGCTGGACAAAGAGCTTGAGCGGGTCTTCGACATTTGTCACGGCTGTCGTCGTTGTGTCTCGCTGTGCAATGCCTTCCCTACGCTTTTTGATTTGATAGACGCGGCAGGTGATGCCGAAACGGCAGGAGTCGCCAAGGCGGATTACACGAAAGTCGTTGACCAGTGTTATCTCTGTGATGTCTGCTACATGACCAAATGCCCCTATGTGCCGCCGCACGCGTGGAACCTTGATTTCCCACACACCATGTTGCGCGCCAAAGCCGTGCAGTACAAAACCGGCAAAATGAAATTTCGCGACAAACTGCTCACCTCGACCGAAATGATGGGTACGCTGGCATCGATTCCAGTCGTCGCGCAAGTGGTCAACGCGGTCAACAAAACTGCACCAGCTCGCTACGTTTTGCAACAAGTTTTAGGCGTGCACAACGAGCGCCAATTACCTGACTACGATAGCTCACCGTTTCGCGCCAACGCCACGCCGAGCATCAATCACGCGGTTGTCGAGGGCAAGCGTAGTGCGGGCAAAGTCGCCGTGTTTTCGACCTGCTATGTGAATTACAACGAGCCGGGCATCGGCCATGACTTGC
>JANYAW010000368.1 GCA_025361105.1 Rhodocyclaceae bacterium
CTTCGGGCGCAGTGGTCAGCATGGTCGGCGATGGCATCAATGATGCACCCGCATTGGCGGCAGCGGATGTCAGCTTTGCGATGGGCGCGGGTGCTGATGTGGCCTTGCAAGCCGCCGATGTCACCTTGATGAAAAACGATCTCAACGCAGTGGCCGATGCGATTGCCTTGTCGGCGGCGACGCTGGCAAAGATTCGTCAGAATTTATTCTTCGCTTTCATCTTTAATATCGTCGGCATTCCGGCAGCAGCGTTTGGTCTGCTCAATCCGGTGATCGCCGGTGCGGCGATGGCACTAAGCTCGGTGACGGTAGTGAGTAACTCGCTACTGCTGCGGCGTTTCAAATTCGGCAAATAATTTTTTGCATCATTGAACCATTGGAGAACATCGTGATACTAGATCAAGCAAGTTTGTCCACACTTTTTACTGATGCACGCACGCAAAACGGCTGGCTTGATACGCCAGTCAGCGATGCGCAATTGCAGCAAATTTACGACTTGACGAAGTGGGGGCCAACCTCGGCTAATTGCTCGCCCGCGCGCATCGTGTTTGTGAAAGGCGGCGAAGCAAAAGAAAAATTATTAGTCTGCATGGGCGCGGGCAACGTCGAAAAAGTTCGCAGCGCGCCAGTTACTGCCATCATCGGTATGGACATGGCGTTCTACGAGAAACTGCCCGCTTTGTTCCCTCACGCCGACGCGCGTTCGTGGTTCGTCGGTAATCAAGCGCTGATTGATTCCACCGCGTTCAGAAATTCATCCTTGCAAGGCGCCTATTTCATGCTCGCGGCGCGCGCGCTAGGGCTGGGATGCGGGCCGATGTCGGGCTTTGATGGCGACAAAATCAATGCAGCGTTTTTTGCCGATACGACGGTGAAAGTAAATTTTGTTTGCAGCATCGGCTACGGCGATCCGGCAAAGGTTTTTGGACGCTCGCCGCGATTGAGTTTCGATGAGGCCTGCAAAATTCTGTAAGCCGATTCACTACCTCTGAGGATTCACCATGAACACAAAAGTCACCCGCAAATTTGATGTCGTCATTTTTGGCGCAACAGGATTCACCGGTGGTTTGACAGCCGAGTATTTGGCGCGCAAGGGAGGCGAGAATTTACGCTGGGCACTGGCTGGTCGCAGTTTGGACAAACTGACGGCGGTGCGTCAGCACCTGGTCACCATCAATCGTGCGTGCAGCACGTTGGAACTTCTGCAAGCCGATGTGGAAGATGCCGCCGCGATTTCACGGGTGGCCAAATCAGCGAAAGTCGTCATCACCACGGTCGGGCCTTACCTTAATTTTGGCGAGCCACTGGTCGCCGCTTGTGCGGCAGCGGGCACTGACTACGTTGACCTCACTGGCGAGCCTGAATTTGTCGACCGCATGTGGTTGAAGTATCACGCGCAGGCAGTGAAAAGCGGCGCACGGATAGTGAATTGCTGCGGCTTCGATAGCATTCCGCATGATCTCGGTGCGTGGTTCACCGTACAGCAATTACCCAAAAATGTACCGCTAAAAGTTGAAGGATTTGTCCGTGCTGGCGGCAAGATTTCCGGCGGCACTTTGCACTCGGCGATCACCGCGATGTCACGCATGAAGGAAGGATCTAAAGCCGCCCAGCAACGGCGCGAGCTTGATCAATTACCAGCCGGTCGAAAGATTGCTTCGACCCGCGAAAAAATTCACTACGACAGCTATTTCAAATCATGGGCAGTGCCGATGCCAACTATTGACCCACAAATTGTGCGCCGTTCCGCAGCGGCGAATGAGCACTACGGCCCCGATTTTCGCTATGGCCATTACATGCTGCTTAAGCATTTGCCGCAAGTCGGTGGGCTGCTCGCCGCAGTGAGCGGCATGTTTGTCGGCGCGCAATTTTCGCTGACCCGCAATCGCCTATTCGCGATAATTTCGCCGGGCGAGGGCCCCGACGAAGCGCAGCGCGCGAAGAGCTGGTTCAAGGTGCGCTTTATCGGTGAAGGCGGCGGCAAACGAGTGGTGACAGAAGTCGCTGGTGGCGATCCGGGTTATGGCGAAACTTCGAAAATGCTCGCCGAATCGGCGCTGTGCCTGGCCTTTGATTCCGTACCAAAAAACGGTGGCGTGCTGACTCCCGCGCAAGCAATGGGTGACCACTTGATGGCGCGTTTGCAAGCGCAAGGAATCAGCTTCAGCGTGATCGCCGAGTGATGTTTGCAAAATGAAATTCGGCACTACCGAGCAGATTCTGGATGAAATAATTGCCCGCGCTGGCAAGCAAATCGTGCTGGCGATTCCAATGGGCATCGGCAAGCCGAATCGGTTGGTCAATGCACTTTATCGACGAGTAAAAAACGATAAATCCTTGTCCTTAAAAATTTTCACTGCGTTGTCCTTGGAGCGACCAGTTGCTCATAGCGAGCTTGAGCAGCGATTCCTGGCACCGATTGTTGAGCGCGTGTTTGGTGACTATCCCGATCTGGATTATTTGAAAGATTCGCGCGCTGGCACGCTGCCATCCAACATCTCGGTGTATGAATTTTTCCATAAAACCGGCGACTATCTGGGCAATTCGCCAGCACAACAACATTTCATTTATTCCAATTATTCCCACGCCGCGCGCGACATGTTGATTCAGGGCGTGAATGTCTTGATGCAGACAATTGCGGTCGACGATTCTGCGGGTTCCTTGGCACCTGCGCCGCGTTATTCCTGGTCATGCAATCCCGATGTCAGCCTGGATATGTTGGCATTGCAAAAAACCTGCAATGCTGCGCCGATACTGACCATAGCCGCGGTGAATCGCAAGTTGCCGTTCATGCCCAACGACGCAGAAGTCGCGCCAGATTTCTTCGATCTGCTGCTCGACGACGAGACGACGACGCATGATTTATTCGCACCGCCAAACATGAAAGTCGACGCACAGGACTATGCCATTTCGCTCTGGGCGAGCGCCTTGGTGCCCGATGGCGGCACGCTGCAAATCGGCATTGGTTCACTGGGCGACGGCATCTCGCAAGCCTTGATTGTGCGCGATCAACGCAATGCCGAATATCAAAAAATACTCGCCGATTTACAAGCAGGCAGTGGCAACACACTGCCCGCCAACAGCGATACCGGGCGCTTTAAGCGCGGCCTTTATGGCTGCTCGGAAATGTTCGTAAATGGATTTTTGTGGCTGATACGCGCAGGTATTGTGCGCATAGAAGTGTATGACGATGTGCTCTTGCAAGGCTTGGTGCGCGAGGGTTTGATTGAAAAGCGCGTCACCGCACAGGGCCTTCGCGCGCTGCTCGAAAGCGGCAGAATTCACGCCACACTGACCGAGGCCGACGTGGAATTTTTGAAGCGCTTCGGTTTCTTTTGTGACGAAGTTCGTTGGGTCGATGGTCAACTTTTTGTCGCGGACGAAACGCTGCCGCCAACGCTTTCTGACGCAGACATGTTTGAACGAATTTGCGCCCACTGTCTAGGCACTGAATTAGGTGGCGGCTATCTCATGCACGGCGGATTTTTTCTCGGCCCGCGCGATTTTTACCAAGCGCTGCGCAACATGCCGAAAGCAGAATTGCAGCGCATCAACATGACGCGCATTCATTACATCAACGAGCTGTTAGGCCATGAAGAATTAGCCCGCTTGCAACGCCGCAACGCACGCTTTATCAACACCACTATGATGGTCACCCTGCTAGGCGCAGCGATCTCCGACGGCCTTGATTCGGGGCAAATGGTCAGCGGTGTCGGCGGGCAATATAACTTCGTTGCGATGGGTCACGCACTGCCCGATGCCCGCTCGATTTTGCTGATGCGCGCCTGGCGAATCAAGAATGGAAAAGTGTCGTCAAACATCGTCTGGAACTACGGCCACGTCACCATTCCGCGCCATCTGCGCGACATCGTAGTGACTGAATACGGCATCGCCGATCTACGCGGGCAGGCTGACGACGAAGTTATAAAACGCCTGTTGGCAATCACTGATTCACGCTTTCAAGATGATCTGCTCAAAGTCGCCAAGGTCAATGGAAAAATTGATTCCGCGTATCAAATTCCACCGCAGCAACGCAATAATTTTCCGACCATGATTGAAGCCGTACTGCGCGATGGCAAGCAAAACGGACTGCTGCCGGATTATCCGTTTGGCACTGACTTCACAGAAGACGAACTAGTCATCGCCCGCGCGCTGGCGCGGATGAAACGCCTGCTGGAACATCCGTTCGAGTTGCTTGGTGCTTTATTTCGACTAGCGATTGGCCAGTCGGTTGCGAAAGGCAAAGATCATCAGCGCTATCTGGAACGCATGGGAATGACCGAAGCGCACACGCTGAAAGACAAACTCTTGCGTGCCCTATTTGTTCGAAATTTGTGAAGAGCTTGAAGTGACGGCGGCGAAAGCAGGGAGTTCGCAAAGCACTGCTTTGCCCCTGCGCAGCGGGTCGGCTGTGCAAAACCGACACTACACACCGGCACCAACTGGAGAGTAATAGCCGTTACTGATAGCGTCGGCTGATAAGATACCAGCCACACAAAGTGGTGAATGGATATTCAAATGGCGTATGAGCATTTTGATGTAGTGGTGGTAGGTGCAGGGCTTTCTGGAATTGGCGCGGGCTACCATTTGCAGGCCAATTGTCCCGACAAGTCTTACGCGATTTTGGAAAGCACTGACGCTATCGGCGGCACGTGGAATCTGTTTCGCTATCCGGGCATACGCTCGGATTCGGACATGTTCACTTTGGGCTATGCATTCCGGCCGTGGGTAGAAGCCAAGGTCATCGCTGATGGCCCGTCGATTTTGAAATACGTGCGCGACACGGCGACGGAAGCTGAGATCGACAAAAAAATTCGCTTTGGTCATCGCGTGGTGCAGGCCTCGTGGGCGAGCGATGTTGCGCGCTGGACGGTCGAAGTTGAGCGCAAGGATTTCACTACCGGAGCGCTGGATACAACCTACCTCAGCTGCAAATTTTTATTCATGTGCAGCGGCTATTTCAACCACGAAAAAGGCTATACGCCTGAATTCCCCGGCATGGAACGCTTTGCCGGACGCATCGTGCATCCGCAAAAATGGACTGAGGATATTGACTACACCAACAAGCGTGTAGTCATCATCGGCAGCGGCGCCACGGCGGTGACACTGCTGCCGGAGATTGCCAAACAGGCCAAGCATGTGACGATGTTGCAGCGCTCACCAACTTACATGGTCTCGCGTCCGTCCGTAGATCCGCTTGCCAATTGGTTGCGCCGCGTATTGCCGGCCAAGCTTGCCTATGCCATCAATCGATGGTGGCGGGTGTTGTTCACGATGTATATCTTCAGCCTGTGCCGGCGCAAACCGGAAGTCGCCAAGAAGGCAATTTTTGGCGAATTGCAAAAAATCATGGGACCGGATTACGATCTCGCGCCACACTTCACGCCGCGCTACAAGCCATGGGAGCAACGCCTGTGTTTGGTGCCGGATGCCGATTTGTTTGATGCACTCAAAAACGGTAGCGCGTCGATTGCCACCGACACGATAGAAACTTTTACCGAGACCGGCATCAACTTGAAATCCGGCGTGCATTTGCCAGCCGATTTAATCGTCAGCGCGACCGGACTAAATTTGGTGGTGCTCGGCGGCATAAGTATCGTGGTCGATGGCGTGGTGATGGACATGTCCAAAACCACCGGTTACAAAGGCATGATGTATAGCGGCGTGCCAAATTTTGCTTCCGCGTTTGGCTACACCAATGCTTCGTGGACCTTGAAAGTCGATCTGATTTGCGATTACGTGTGCCGCTTGATTAAACACATGGACAAGACCGGTACGCGGCAATGCACGCCGCGTCTGAATGACCCGACGGTGTTGCCCGAACCTTGGGTGGATTTTTCATCGGGGTATTTTCAGCGCGTGCTGGACAAGTTTCCAAAGCAGGGATCAAAGCGGCCATGGAAGCTCTATCAAAACTATCCGCTGGATATTCTGTCGCTAAAGTTTGGTTCGGTTGAAGACACGGCGATGGACTTTGCGAAATAAACAAATGCAAAAACGCACAAAATTGTAGTCGGCAAATTATTCAAGAGAGGTTCACATGCGTCAGCTCAGTGGTCACGATGCCAGCTTTTTGTATTCCGATTCAACCCACGCCAATTCCAACGTCACGCTGATCCAGATTTACGATCAGTCGACTGCCCCTGGCGGCATCGTGCGTTTTAAAAGCATCATGGCGCATATCGAAAGCCGACTGGATCGCTCGCCGATTTTTCGCAACAAATTACTTCATGCACCACTCGAACTCGACTACCCGTATTGGATAGAAGACGAAAACTTCGATTTGGAATATCACGTCCGCCATGTCGCACTGCCCAAGCCCGGCGATTGGCGGCAATTTTGCATTCAAGCTTCGCGCATCCATGCCCGCCCGCTCGATATGAATCGCCCGCTGTGGGAGATTTATGTGATGGAAGGTCTCGATAGTTTTATCGATTTACCTGCCGGCAGTTTTGCCCTGCTGATAAAAATTCATCATGCCGCGATTGATGTCGAACACGGCAGCGAAATCTCGATGTTGCTCCACGATTTGTCGCCGATCCCACCCGCCGTAGAGCCGCCCAAACCGTGGTTCCCCGAGCCACCACCGGGTATGTTGTCATTGCTGATGCACGGCGTCTCGAAGTCGATACGCTCACCGTTTGAAATGGGTCGGCCATTCAATCGCGCTCTGAGCCGCCTCGCTCCAGTAGCGCTGAATTTTGTCAAGGACATGGTGCTCAAACCAGAGTTCATGACTTCGACACGATTCAATTCCGTGGTCTCGCCGTATCGCGTATTCGACACGCGGCGCTTCATGGTTAGCGAGTTCAAGGCCATCACCCATTTGGTTCCGCGCGCAACGATTAACGATGCGGTGCTAGCGGTGTGCGGCGGTGCTTTGCGTCGCTATTTGGCCTTGCATGATGAATTGCCGACCAACAGTCTGAATGCCGTCGCGCCGGTTTATGTTCGCGCTGCTGATAAGCCCTCAAGCGCACGGCCGGATGTATCTTGGCTGCGCGTGAGCTTGGCGACTGATGTCGACGATCCGGTCGAACGACTACGAATCATTCAACAACGCACCGCGTCATCCGAGGTGATGGCGCAAGCAGTTGAAGCCAGCGAGCTGACCGACATTGCACAGCACGCACCATCGGCCACGCTGGCCTTGGCCAGCAAGATATTGGCGCGTGCCGCTGCCGAAGGTGGCGTGCGTATGCCGCTGGCCAATTGCACCATCACCAATGTGCCGGGATCGGCCAAGCCGGTGTATTTGAATGGTGCGCAGATGACTTATTTCTCGGCCATCATGCCGATTTATGACGGCATGGGATTAGTGATGGCCGTCACCAGTTACGACGGACGCATTGTGATCTCGCCGACGTCAGATCGTTATCTGATGCCCGATCCGGAAGTTTTCAGCCAGTGCATACGCGACAGTTTTCAGGAATATTTGGCGTTGGCAAATGCCGAAATTGCCAATCCACCGAAACGACGCGCATCACCGTCCGCTAAAAAAACCAAAGCTAAACCGGCAATTAAATTGGCAACATCTCGTGCGTCAGCGTCCGGTACACGCAAGCCGAGAGGCCTGACGGCTCGAATGGCCGCCACTGCCCTTCGCCTTGTGCGAGGCGGTCGGCCACTATCCACATCACCACCGGATTAACCCCCATCCCCAAATGGCTGGCGGGAACGCGAATGTTCTCGTGCAGCAGCGGGTCGCCGTCTATCGTCGCTTCCTGCGGCGGCACCACACCATCGCCGACGCCATACAAGCACGACAGCGGCATGGTCAACACCGCACCGTGGCTCAGCAGTTTCCCCTCGGGCCGGTTCTGGTGCACCATGGTTCCCATCGGATGCGCCACCAGTCGATACATGGCTTTGAGGAATCGCGGCACATTGCGCTCGCCCGACTGGCTGGAACTAATCGGACTGCCCAGCGTAATCACACTGCGCACGCATTCCGGCGCTTGATGCGCGCCGTACATCGAAAACACACCGCCCAAACTCCAGCCCACCAAGCTAACTTTCTTGCCGGTCTTGTGATGGATGTAACGAATCTTTTGCTCCAGCGCCTTGGCATGCTTGGGCTGGAAACCAATGTTGCGACCAAAGCCCCAATGCGACACATCGTAGCCACGATTGCGCAGAAAAATCTCCAGCGCAATCATCGACACTTCCCCGGCCATAAAGCCCGGCAACAAAATCACCGGATGCCCATCGCCGCGCGGCGCACGCAGCAGCCAGGGCAGAGCATAAGGCAGCGTCGCCGCTTCAAACACCGCGCGAAATTCCAGCGCAGTATGAGCGATATGCGGGCTGCCGGTGTGAGGGTGTCGGGTGGTCATAAAATTTTTCTCCGCGAAGGAGGTCAATAAGTTGTCATGATGAATCATCCGCGTCGAATTTTAAGCCCTAAGATAAATGCGGGAATCGGCGCAGATCATGCGCTTGAAACTTGGCTAGTCAGTTGGTGCTGGCAACACGCCGTTGTCGCCGTCATTCCCTATACGTTGTAGCCAAGCGACTAAATTATGATTTCCCAAGGACGCTTGGGGAAAAGGGGTTGGAACAGGCTGAGTCATTCCCAAGGCTTTGAGCCTGTTTCGCAGATAAGCCGTTCTCACAATATTTACACCGTTTTTACATCGCGCATAGGAAACTTCTCCCATCGGTTGAAGGTAACGAATGTCGATGATGAACAAAATGCTCTCCAACAAATCGCAAGGCACGCGCTTTTCGCTGGCGGTTGCGCTGTGTATTGCCACTATGCTGATTGCCTTGCCGGTGCGAGATCTTCTCGATGTGGCCAACATCGTGATGCTGTTTTTGCTGACGGTATTCGTCACCGCTATCGCTTGGGGTCGCGGCCCGGCCATACTTGCGGCGTTTCTCAATGTGGCTTTGTTCGACTTTTTCTTTGTCTTGCCGCGTTTGTCTTTCGCTGTTGCCGATGCGCAATATTTGGTGACTTTCGCGGTGATGTTGGTGGTCGGGTTGATCACTTCGCATTTGGTCGCGCGTGTGGCCGAGCGCACGCAGGCGGCGCAGATGCGAGAGCGGCAAACGCTGGCGCTGTATGGCTTGGCGCGCGATCTTGGCACGAGTTTTACACTGGAACAAGTGACAGTAACGGCGGGAAATTTTCTTCACGACATTGACTTTGATGTCACGCTGTTGGTTGCTGACACCAGCGTCACTGGCAGCGCCGAGACATCGTTTCACGAATACGGCAAGCATCATTTGGGCCGTATGGAACAGAGCTTCGCGCACTCGGCTTATGCGCAACAAATGATTGTGGAAACCGATACTTTGGCCGGTATGGGCGTGGCAATAATTTTTTTGCCGCTGGCTGCGCCGACGCACGAATTTGTAAAAGTTCATGGCGTGCTTGCGGTGACACCACAGACCAGCGATGTCGACGCTATCCGCTTGCATCGACCATTGCTCGAAGCCGTCGCGTCCTTGGTGGCAATGACGGTCGAGCGGCTTCATCATGCCGAAGCGGCCCATCAGAGTGCACTTCAAGTGGCCGCCGAACGCCTGCGAAATTCGATTTTGTCATCGCTTTCGCACGATTTGCGCACGCCACTTACCACGCTGGTTGGCCTTGCCGATACGCTGGTGCAAAGCTCGCCGGCATTGGATGATGCGACCTCGGAAACTGCCACCATCATCCGCGATCAAGCGCATGCGATGCATAGGCTTTTGTCGAATCTGCTGGAGATGGCGCGGCTGAAAAACGGACAGGTGAAGCTCAATCGGCAATGGCAACCGTTTGAAGAAATCATCGGTTCAAGCACGCGTTTGCTGGCTGGTCTGCTAGCCAATCGCGCCTTGACAATAGAGCTGCCGCGCGATTTGCCTTTGATTAATTTTGATGCCGTATTGATGGAACGGGTGGTTTGTAATCTGCTCGAAAACGCCGTGAAATATTCCGCAACCGGTGCCAGGATTCATTTGTTGGCGCGTACCCAAGATGATTTTTTGGAAGTTAGCGTGTGCAACGATGGTGCCGGCTTTCCGCCTGATCGACTGGATGAAGTATTTGAACTTTTTGTTCGCGGTGAACACAATTCGTCGGTGAGCGGTACCGGCATGGGGCTGGCAATTTGCAAGGCAGTGGTGCTGGCACATGAGGGCACTATCGTCGCCGAGAATTGTGCCGGGGGTGCGTGCGATGTTGCGTGCGTGCGCTTCACGCTACCACTTGGCGTGCCACCGGCAATTGCTGAAGAAGCCAGCGCATGAGCGACATGGGTACGATCTCGGCACGTGTATTGGTGGTCGAAGACGAGCCGCAGATACGGCGATTCGTTTGCGATGCGCTACGCCGCGAGGCTTGCGTGTGCAGCGAATCCGCCAACGCAGTCGACGGGCTGAGGCAAGTGGCGAGTGAGGAAGTCGACTTGGTGCTGCTTGATTTGGGGCTGCCCGATATGAGCGGCATCGAATTCATACGCGAGTTACGCACCTGGTCCAAAGTGCCGGTGCTGATACTCTCTGCGCGCAGCGGCGAGGACGACAAAATCGACGCGCTGGATACCGGTGCCGATGATTATTTGACCAAGCCGTTTGGGGTCGGTGAATTGCTCGCCCGCGTACGCGCCCTGCTACGCCGCCACGGACAAGGCTTTGATGCGACACCTTGTTATGAATTCGGCGACGTTCAGGTCGATCTTTCGCGTCGCCTTGTCCACCGCGACGGCGTTGAAATCCATCTGACCAAAATCGAATATCGCCTGCTCGCGGTGATGCTCGCCAGCAGCGGCAAAGTGCTGACACATCGACACTTGATGCGAGAAGTATGGGGCGCAGGCTATGCCGAACAAGGCCATTATTTGAGAATTTATCTCGGTCGGCTGCGGCAAAAACTAGAGACCGATCCGACCCAGCCAAAATATTTTCTGACTGAAACCGGTGTTGGTTATCGCTTTCAATCGTGAATCACAATTTACAAATCTTGAACCACACCATGTCCACTTCCACCAGCAATAAAAATCTAGCCGTGCTTTCCCTGGCGGCGCTCGGTGTCGTCTATGGCGACATCGGCACCAGTCCTTTGTATGCGCTCAAAGAAGTTTTCGGCGGCGCGCATCATCCCGTGCCGATTACGCCCGACAACGTATTCGGCATACTTTCATTTTTCTTCTGGTCGCTGATGCTGGTGGTCAGCCTCAAATATGTGAGCTTCATGACGCGCGCCGATAACAAAGGCGAAGGCGGCATCATGGCGCTGATGGCGATGGCCTTGCGACCAATGACGCAAGGCTCACCCAAACGCACGACGATCATGATGTTGGGTCTGTTCGGCGCGGCACTTTTTTATGGCGACGGCGTGATTACACCGGCGATTTCTGTGCTCTCGGCCGTCGAAGGATTGGAAGTGGCGACACCCACTTTCAAGCCCTATGTGTTGCCGATTTCCATCGTGATATTGGTCTTGCTGTTTGCCGTGCAACGCCACGGCACGGCGGCGGTTGGCAAGTTCTTTGGGCCGGTTGTGGTGATCTGGTTTTTGACCTTGGGCCTGCTTGGCATCAATAGTATTGCCGCAAGTCCCGACATATTGCGCTCACTCGATCCGTCGTATGCGCTGCGCTTTTTTCAGACCAATCAAATGCTGGGATTTTTCGCGCTCGGTGCCGCAGTGCTGGCACTGACCGGTGCCGAAGCGCTGTACGCCGACATGGGCCATTTTGGCCGCAAACCGATTCAAATCGGCTGGTTTGGCCTCGCCCTGCCTTCGCTGATTCTGAACTATTTTGGTCAAGGCGCGCTACTGCTGCGCGACCCCAAAACGATTGCCAATCCTTTTTATTTACTCGCACCCGATTGGTCGCTCTACCCGATGGTCATACTTGCCACCGCAGCCACGGTGATTGCTTCGCAAGCAGTAATCTCCGGCGCGTTCTCGATTACGCAGCAAGCAATACAACTTGGCTTCTCACCGCGCATGGCAATCAACCACACCTCGGATCAACAGATCGGGCAGATCTATTTGCCGGGTATCAATTGGTTTTTGCTTGCGGCGGTGATTGCGCTGGTGGTCGGATTTGGCAGCTCGACCAATCTCGCAGCAGCCTACGGCATCGCCGTCACCGGCACCATGCTAATCACCGATTTGCTGGCATTTTTTGTCGCGCGATACGTCTGGGGCTGGTCGCTGTGGCGCGCGCTTTTGGGTTGCATGGCATTCGTCATTATTG
>JANYAW010000374.1 GCA_025361105.1 Rhodocyclaceae bacterium
CCAACCGCTCGCCTTTGGGCGCGGCCGCGTTGGCCGGAACGACTTATCCGATTGACCGCGCCTCAGTTGCCAGTGAACTTGGTTTTGAAGGCGTATGCGAAAACTCGCTTGATGCGGTCTCCGATCGAGATTTTGCGATTGAGTTCACCGCCGCTGCGGCGATAGTCATGGTACATATTTCGCGGTTTTCGGAAGAGCTAATTTTGTGGATGAACCCACGCGTTGGATTCATCGATTTGCCTGATCGATTTTGCACTGGCTCGTCGATCATGCCGCAGAAAAAAAACCCCGACGTGCCTGAACTCGCGCGCGGGAAATCCGGTCGTGTGTTTGGGAATTTGATGGGTTTGCTGACCTTGATGAAAGGTCAAGCGCTGGCCTACAACAAGGACAATCAAGAGGACAAGGAACCGTTATTTGATACCGTTGATACCTTAGTCGACACACTGCGAATTTTTTCTGATTTAGTTCCCGGTATTCGGGTTCGTGCTGACAGCATGGCTGCCGCCTTGCAGCAAGGTTATGCGACCGCAACCGACCTGGCTGACTATTTGGTCAAGAAAGGTCTGCCGTTTCGCGATGCGCACGAAATCGTCGCCGGTGCAACGCGCCGCTGTGAGGAAATTAATTGCAATTTGACTGACCTTTCACTTGCTGATTTGCAGTCATTTTCCGCGTTGATAGACGAAGACGTTTTTGTCGTTTTGACCATCGCGGGATCGCTTGCCGCACGCGATCACATTGGCGGTACCGCGCCACAACAAGTACTTGCCGCGATCGCGCGCGCGCGGGCGAAGGCTTGACGTTTGACATGGCCCTACCCGAACGTATCGGCAAGTTTGAGATTCGCAAAAAACTCGGCGAAGGTGCAACCTCCACCGTTTATCTAGGATTTGATCCCTTCGCGGGTCGCGATGTGGCGATCAAATTAATCTTCCCCGAGATATTGAAGGACAAGCAAAAAGGTCAACTTTATCGGCATATGTTGGTGACTGAAGCATCCTTGGCCGGCAAGCTTTCGCATCCTCATATCGTGCAGATTTTCGATGCCGTAGTGTCGCCCGAGCAAAGCTATATCGTGATGGAATACGTGCCCGGTGGAACGCTCGAACCTTATTGCAAACCCAGCACTTTGTTGCCGGTTGATCGTCTGGTCGAGATCATTTTCAAATGCACTCGCGCGCTTGATTACGCGCAACGCCTCGGCATTACGCATCGTGATATCAAGCCGGCGAATATCCTGTTGGCAAGCACTGGCGACGATAACGCGAAGACCGGCGGCGACATAAAAATTTCCGATTTCGGTGCTGCGATGATGGCTGGCTCCGAGCAAACGCGTACTCAAGTCGCTGGTGTCGGATCGCCGGCCTATATGTCGCCGCAGCAAGTGCAAGAACAAGTCTTGAATCACCAAACCGATATTTATTCACTAGGCGTAGTGATGTATCAACTCTTGTCTGGCCGCTTACCTTATCAGGCGACCAGCAACTATGGCATGGTGTACCAAATCTGTCATGGCGAAGCCTTGCCGCCATCAACATTTCGTGTTGACGTGCCGGTTGGTCTCGATGCGATTGTCGCACGGGCGATGCAGAAAAGTCTTTCTGCGCGCTATCAAAGTTGGGGAGATTTTGCGCACGATTTGGCACAGTCGTTTCGCGTCAAGCAACTTGCTGCTCGGCAAAACGGATTCCCTGACAGCGAGAAATTTGAGACACTACGCGCGCTTAAATTTTTTACTGAATTTAGTGACGTCGAGATTTGGGAAGTAGTGCGCTTTTCACGCTGGGAAGTGGTCGGTCCAGACACGGTTGTGATGAAAGATGGTGATGCCGGTGATTTCTTCGCCTTCCTGCTGGAGGGCGAACTTCGCGTGAGCAAGCGTGGGCGAACGCTCGACCAACTAGAGCCAGGTGAATGTTTTGGTGAGATGGCCGTTGCACGTCGCGACCAAAGGCGCGGCGCAGATGTAGTCGCGGCAACGACGGCCAAAGTGGTGAGTATTTCTGGCGAAGCCTTGCGCCACGCGTCGGACGCGTGTCGGATGAATTTTTATCAAGCTTTTATGGTGGTGGTGGCGGGTCGTCTGGATTCGGCAAACGCTCGCCTCGCCGGTATTTAACCGACGCGAATTAGGCTGCGCCGAGCACTGGTTCCAATTGCTTTTGCAGTTCGCCGTTTTGAAACATCTCGGTCATGATGTCGCTGCCACCGACGAACTCGCCACCGATGTAGAGCTGTGGAACCGTTGGCCAGTTTGAATATTCCTTGATGCCTTGACGAACTTCTGCGTCGGCCAGCACGTCAACGGAGGCAAATTTTTTCACGCCACAAGCATTCAAAATTTGTACCGCGCGCGACGAAAATCCGCATTGCGGAAATTGTGGTGAACCTTTCATGTAAAGCACCACATCATTTTGCGTCACGGTCTGATGAATTTTTTCTTTGATGTCCATTGCGATTTTCCTTAGCTGATTCAGCGAGTAGTTGAGTGATTTAGTCGGGATAGTTTACCGCGTTTATCTTGCTCGCGCACCAAGCATCAGTTCATCCAGCTCGCTTTGCGCAAATCCCGCCGCCAGACGCGCCTTGATATTCATTGGGCACTGGGGCCACGGTGCTTTGTATTCCTGAATTAAACGGCGAAATGTCGCCTCTGGTTCGAGACTTTGTTCTAGACACAAATAACGATACCAATAATCTCCAATCGCCACATGGTCTTCTTCGTCCGCAAGAATCACCGCGAGTATTCCCACCGCTTTTGTATCGCCCGCGTGTGCGAGTTTTTTCTGGATTGGTGGTGTCGCATCCAATCCCCGCGCCTCAAGTAATCGCGGTACCAAGGCCATTCGCGTCAGACAATCGTGTGTGGTCTTTTCAGCCATTTCCCACAAACCATCATGCACGGGAAAATCGCCGTAATCGTGCCCAACTGATTGCAAATGCGCACGCAATAATTGAAAGTGTCTCGCTTCGTCAATCGCCACGTGTATCCATTCGTCGTAATAACGCGCTGGCAAACCGGTGAAACGCACTGCATGATCGAGCGCTAAATCAATCGCAGAATATTCAATATGGGCAACCGCGTGAATCAGTGCCGCACGACCAGCGACCGTATTCATATTGCTACGCGGAGAGAGATCTTTTGGTTGAACGCGCAGTGGCTTTGTTGGAATTCCACGCACGATTTCGCCAGTTGGTGCCGATGATACGCCGTCATCAACCCAGCTCGCTAGCACCGCCATCGCAGCCAGCTTCCCATCAATAGTATCCGCGGCCAGTGCCAGCGCTGCCGCATCCAGTCGGTTCATGCCGACACTCAATGCAAAGTACGTGGCATAGCCAAAACGAAGGGCGCAATGGGTGCTTCAAAATCGACGCCATCGGCAGCCTTCCAAAAATAGCTGCCTTTCATCGTCCCTACTGGTGTCGCCAGGACACAGCCGCTGGTGTACTCAAATCGCTGACCCGGAGCCAAGGTGGGTTGTTGGCCAACGACGCCCAAGCCACGCACTTCTTGCGTCGTATTCTCCGAATCGAGAATCAGCCAGTGTCGTGAAATAAGTTGCGCCGCGACCAAACCGGTGTTGATCATTACCACCGTGTAGGCAAATACAAATCGCATCGCTGCCAAGTCCGATTGCTCTGGCAAAAATCGTGTCCGTACTGAAATGCCAATAGCGTAATTTGGGTCAGATTTCATGGCGTGTAATTCAACACGAATTCATGCGGCCCCACAAGCGCGTGAGCATCGACAGGCGAGTTGACCACACCCGCCGATTCCTGCGACACTTACCCTTTGGCAAACCACTGCCCCACGCCAATTACCCGCTGTTAATTTTTACCGCGCACTCTATGACCATCAGTTCACCGCCAACAAAACCCACCAGTTACATGGATCGCCTGCGCAGTGCCGGCGCACTTGAGACTGATAGCGACGACGAGAAACTCAACAAATCATTGCTGATGCTGGCGACCGGTTTACTGTGCTTGGCAATCATGATTTGGACTGGCCTGTATTCGTATATCGGCCCACAGTTTTCGTCCACATTGCCATTGCTGGTTCAAGTTTTGTTGATCGGGAATGTCCTGCTCTATATCAAAACGCAGAACTTCAACGCCTTCCGCACCACGCAACTTGGCCTGATGTTATTTTTGCCTTTTGTCGCGCAATGGATGGTGGGGAATTTCATTAGTTCAAGTGGTATTGTGTTGTGGGGTTTGCTTAGCCCGATAGGCGCGCTGCTGTGTTTCGGTGTCAGCCAATCGTTTGGTTGGTTCATTGCGTGGGTGGTGCTCACCGCACTGACGGGTCTTGCGGATTTTTATTTAGCTGACGCAATGGCCTTACCAAAGTTCACCGTTCCGATTCGCACCAGCATCGCGTTTTTTGCGCTCAACTTCATCGCCGTGTCGGCGATTATTTATCTGCTCTTGCGCCACTCCATCATTGCCAAAAACAAGACCCAAGTAAGCCTCGCCGCTGCGCACGAAATGTTGCAGGATGAGCAAGATCGATCAGAAAAGTTGTTGCTTAACATCCTGCCCGGCTCGATTGCGGAGCGCTTGAAAAACTCGGATCAAACCATCGCCGATGGCTTTGCAGATGTCACGGTGATGTTCGCCGACATTGTTAACTTCACGCAAGTCGCCGCCGACATGGCACCGGCACAAGTGTTTAGCATGCTGAATCGCATTTTTTCTGCCTTCGACGAATTGGCCGAAGAGCATCAATTGGAAAAAAT
>JANYAW010000274.1 GCA_025361105.1 Rhodocyclaceae bacterium
CAGAACAGGGTATGGTTTTGAGTTTCGCCTCAACCGCCGCGCGCACCGGTTCGATTTGCGTTTTCGCCGGATAACCGAGCAGCACGTCGAGCGTGACGTTGTCGCCGTCGATCTTGATGTTGCGCGCTTCCTTGCCGGTGATGTAATCCTTGCCGGTGTTCGGATCGATCAATTCGCTGAGTGCTTCCTTGATCTGCTGCTCGGAGATTGCCATTAGGGGTATCCCGGTTCATGTGTGATGAGGGCGCAATTCTAAACAATTCAGGGGACAACGCCTACAGGAAAGGGGGCAAATTCGAGTGGTTTGTTACAATTCGCTGCTTGATCGGAATGCCCGCCAAATGACTCGCAGAATCTTCGTCACCACCGCCCTGCCCTACGCCAACGGCTCGTTCCACATCGGCCACATCATGGAGTACATCCAGGCCGATATCTGGGTGCGTTTCCAGCGCATGCAAGGGCATGAAGTCCATTTTGTCTGCGCCGACGACGCCCACGGCGCGCCCATCATGCTCAAAGCCGAATCCGAGGGCATTACACCTGAACAACTGGTCGGCCGCATCGCCGCCGAGCGCCCGAAATACCTCGAGGGCTTCCACATTGCCTTCGATAACTGGCATTCGACCCACTCGCCGGAGAACACCGAACTCTCGCAGGATATCTACCGCAAGCTGAAGGCGGCAGGGCTGATTTACACCAAGTCGATCGAGCAGTTCTACGACCCGGTCAAACAGATGTTCCTCGCCGACCGCTACATCAAGGGCGAATGCCCGAAATGCTCTGCCCGCGACCAGTACGGCGACGCCTGCGAAGTCTGCGGCGCTGTCTACGCGCCGACCGACCTGAAAAACCCCTACTCGACGCTGTCCGGCGCCAAGCCGGTGATGAAGTCGTCGGAGCATTATTTCTTCAAACTGTCCGATGCGCGCTGCATCGAGTTCCTCAAAAAGTGGCTCGATGAAGCCGGCCATTTGCAACCCCAGGTCGCAAACAAAGCGCGCGAATGGCTGACCGGCGAAGGCGACAAGGCGCTCGGCGACTGGGACATCTCGCGCGACGCGCCCTACTTCGGCATTCCGATCCCCGACGCACCCGGCAAGTACTTCTACGTCTGGCTCGACGCGCCGGTCGGGTATCTGGCGAGCTTCAAGAACTACTGCGCGAAAAAAGGCATGGACTTCGACGCCTTTCTCGCCGACCCGACGACCGAGCAGATTCACTTCATCGGCAAGGACATCATTTACTTCCACACGCTGTTCTGGCCCGCCATGCTCAAGTTCGCTGGCTACAAAGTGCCCGATAGCGTCAACGTGCACGGCTTCATCAATACCGCATCTGGTGAAAAAATGTCGAAATCGCGCGGCACCGGCTTAAGCCCGCTGCGCTACCTCGACGTCGGCATGAATCCGGAGTGGCTGCGCTATTACATAGCGGCCAAGCTCAACGCGAGCGTTGAAGACATCGATTTCAATCCGGATGATTTCATGGCGCGGGTGAATAGCGATTTGATTGGGAAATACGTCAATATCGCGAGTCGCACTGCAGGGTTTATCAATAAACGCTTTTCAGGTGTGTTGTCCGAAGCACACTTACCTGCAATGAGCCTAATCCAAAAACTTCAATCGGATGATCAGTGCTGGTCTCCAATCGGCAGACATTTCGCCGATCGTGAATTTGGCAAGGCAATCCGGGAAATTGGTCGATTGTTGGATGAAATTAATCTGTACATTGACGAACAAAAACCGTGGGAATTAGCAAAAGTCTCTGTTGATGATTGGAAATTGCAGCAGGTCTGCTCGTCAGCACTCGCCATGTTTTGGTACGTAACTGTTCTACTTAGCCCGATTCTGCCGAATACCACCAAGAAGGTTCAAGCATTTTTGAACCTTTCCGATGAACAAATGAATTGGGGCCAACATAATTTTTTTCCACGTGGCCATACGATCAATGCCTACTCTCACCTAATGACACGCGTCGAAGACAAACAATTCGATGCGCTGCTTGAAATCGAAAAGGAACCCGCCAAAGTGACGACCTCCACACCGCATCCGGCGACGCCCGCGAAGTCCGGTGTTTCACCCTCACCCCAGCCCTCTCCCA
>JANYAW010000315.1 GCA_025361105.1 Rhodocyclaceae bacterium
ATGGCCGATGGCCGCATTTTGGTGGGCTTTGATCCGACGCTATTTGATAGCTTCGTTGCATAGTCGCGAATGGATACGGTACATCGTTTTTTATTTGAAGCGCTGGATATTCGCGGCGTGTTGGTGCAGCTTGGACCAGCGTGGCAAGCGATGCATGCACGGCGTGAATATCCCGCTGCTATGTGTACGCTACTCGGCGAAATGGCGGCAGTGACGACCTTGATGGGTAGCAATCTCAAAGCGCCTGGGCGCTTATCGTTTCAGCTTCAGGGCAATGGCCAGGTGAGCATGCTGGTAGTCGATTGCGATGAGCAACTGCGCTTGCGCGGGATGGCTAGGGGCCAAAGTGACGGCGACGAAGCGGGGAATTCGCAAAGCACTGCTTCGCGCCCGCGTAGCGGCTCGGCTGTGCAAAGCCGAGACTCCACAGACGGCGTATCGCCAGCACCAACTGGCGAAATTCGCGATTTGGTGGGTGATGGTCAATTGGTGCTCACGCTGCAAACTGAAGGCGCGGGACCGTACCAAAGTTATGTGCCGATTGAAGGCGATTCGCTGGCAAAAATGTTTGAGCATTACCTGGCGCTGTCCGATCAACAACCAGCACGACTTTGGCTAGCGGCCAGCGAACACAAGGCCTGCGCGCTGTTGCTGCAAAAATTGCCCGGCGCGGATGAACGCGATATCGATGGTTGGACGCGGGTGGAAACTTTGGCCGACACGGTCACGCGCGCTGAACTTGGCTTACCGCCCGAAGATTTGCTGGCGCGGCTTTTCGGCGAGGAAGAAGTACGTTTGTTTGCACCGCGCTACGCCACTTGGCATTGTCCGCGCAACGAAGAAAAAGTGCGCAACGTGCTGCTCTCCTTGGGTCGCGAAGAACTGGAATCCATGCTGGAAAAAGCCGACATCATCGAAGTCGATGACGAAATCTGCGGCCATGAATATCGCTTCGGGCCGGAGATTTTGAATGAGTTATTCCCCCCTGAGGGGCGGGTTTTACATTAACGTTGTACTAGAAAAATCACACCGCGTCGGCTTGATTCTGCGGCGCAGCGGCGATAAATGTGGGTAGTTCACGGCAACGCGCGTCGATTCGCAGCAGGGTCGGGAAGGCGCTTAAATCAAGATCGAAGCGCCGCGCATTGGCGACTTGCGGCACCAGAAAAATATCCGCCAGCGTGGGCGCGTCGCCATGACAAAAAATACCAGTGGCGGACTCTGTCGCCAGTTGCGCTTCCAACGCGGCAAAACCCAGCCGTATCCAGTGGTGGTACCACGCAAGTTTTTGCGCTTCGGTTAATCCCAGTGTTCCAGTCAAATAATTCAACACCCGCAAGTTGTTCAGCGGATGTATTTCACAAGCGATTGCTAGCGCCAGCGCACGTACGCGCGCACGCTGGCTGGCAGCGGTGGGCAACAGGGGCGGTGCTGGCTGTATTTCATCGAGATACTCACAAATCGCCAGCGACTGCGTGATCAGTACACCGTCATCATCGAGTGCCGGCACCAATCCTTGGTGATTCAAGGCGAGGTATTCCACATGGTTTTGCTCGCCGCCGTCGCGCACTAGATGAACCGGTATCATTTCCGGTCTTAGCCCCTTGAGCGCCAAAGCGATGCGCGCGCGATAGGCCGCCGATGAACGAAAATAAGTGTAAAGCTTCATTGATGTCGTCCTCCTATTTGGCTCGGCTTTGCGCTAGCGTGATGGGATGCCGATACGATGCCACTCTAGCAGCCCCAAGCCGTCAATTGGTCGGCCAAATTTTTTCCGCGCCACCTGCCTTAGCAACACTACTGGAAAGCATCCTGACCTATCATGAACAAACTTCACCACTAGGAAAAAAGCGGGATCAACATGTCCGTTGCCGCCTTAGAACTGTTCGCTTTCAACGAAGACGTCGCCGCGTTCGAGAACGCCCTGACGCAGACTTCTGTACGCACTGTCGCACAGCTGTTGCCCTTGGTTTGGCATTTGCGTCAGCGTGATTGCGGGCGCATGCAACAGTTGGCCGACGAAATTGAATCCTTGTTGCCATCGGCGAGCCTGGATGAGATAGAAAAAACGCGCGTGTTAGCGCGTGTCCAGTTATCCCGTGCAGAAGCGCATGCAATGTTCGCCGAATTTGAACGCGCAGAAGCATTGACGGCACTTGCGCTCAGCGCGTTTGAGCGTATCGATGAGATCACTGGCATTGGCGATGGCTATTGGCTGCTGGCATCAATTTGGACTGATCATGGTGATGAACTCAAAGCTGTCAAATGCCTTGGTCTTGCACTGGAGCACTATCGAAACTGCGGTGACCAGCATCGCATCGATGCCGCAGTGGCACGCACCTTGGCCAACAATGCGTTCTCCGATGCAACTCGCGCGGCGGTAGATTTACAACAAGCGTTTTCGGATCCTGAATCGCATCAGGACCCTAGCGCGGTATGGATTGCGATCGCCCGCGCCAATGTCGCCGGCCTGACCGACGACCCACTCACGTCGATTAAGTTTGATCTCAAAGCCTATGAAATCGGGATGAGTAGCGGACAGATTCGCCAAGCACTGTCCAGCGCCGTCAACGCGGCCGAGAGTTTTGCCACACTAGGTGAAATTAGTGCAGCATTGGACTGGAGCGAACGTGCCTTGCAACAAGCACGCGATAAATCCTGGCCAGCATCAATTGGCATTTGTTTGATGCAAGTCGGCGACGTGATGCGCCTGCTCGGGCGACCCGACGAAGCGCGCGCATATTTGCAGGAAGCGCTGAGCGTAATGGCCGCCGTATCGCAGTCGCGCAATCACGAACAAGTGCTTGGCAATCTGGGGCAACTAGCGCTCGATGTTGGCAACAATGCCGAAGCGCTCGAATGGTTTACCAAATTCGAGCAGCATTTAGGGATGCACGGTGAACCTGATTTGATGATGCGTTTGCGGCGCGGCCAAGCCACTGCTTTGTCCCGACTTGGCCAGCCCGAACAGGCGCAGATTCACATTCGCGAAGCACTGACGCTCGCCCGCGCGACCGGTAATGCCGACGAACAAATCCGCGTCTTGCGGACTTGCGCCGAACTGCATCGAGACCACCAGTTGTCTGCGCCGGAACTTATGTCTGCCGCCACCGCCGAATTGCATTTTCTCGACGAAGCGATGCGCATCGTCGGCACCATAAGCGGTTACTCTGCGCCTGTCGGTTTGCTCAATCAGCTTGCCGGCGCCTATGCCGCAATTCATGATTACGCACGCGCTTATGAAGTATCTGTCGCGGCTAATGATGCCGCCAGCAAAGGCCGTCGAGGTGAAGCGCAGAACCGCGCGCTGGCGATGAAAGTTCGCCAAGAAATTGATCGTGCGCATGCCGATAGCCAGCATTTGCGCGAACTGGCCGCGACTTTGCAAGAGACCAATGCGACACTGGAAACCTTGGGTACCATTGGCCGCGATATCACCACCAGTCTCGATATCAGCGAGGTATGCAAGGCACTCTACCGACACGTCAACGACTTGCTCGATGCCACCTCGTTCTGGATTTTCTTGCTTGATGAAGATGGCACCACGCTGACCTCTAGCTTCGGTGCCGAGAGTCACCAAGTAGTCGACACCGCCCTCACGTTTCCAGTTGATCATCCGACCGCACTGACTGCGCGCTGCGCCCGTGAGCGTGTCGAAATTGTGATGAGCGAACTTCCGGCACCGCTGTTAGTGAATACAATACCCGGTACTCAGCCGAGTAAAAGTCTGCTGTTTGCGCCGCTCGAAATCGGCAAGCGTTTTCTGGGTGTCATCACCATACAGTCGCTCAAGGCAAATGCCTACGGCGAGCGCGAGCGCTCGATTTTTCGTACCCTGAATGCCTACGGCGCGATTGCGCTCGACAACGCGGCGGCCTATGCCAAGGTGGAAGCGGCGCGCGCGATGACTGCGTTGCAAGAACAAGAACTGCGGATTGCAGCGACGGCTTTCGAATCACAAGAGGGCTTGTTGATTACCGATGCCGAGCGAATTATCTTGCGCGTCAATCTGGCGTTCACCAAAGTTACCGGCTACGAAGCCGAAGAAATCATCGGCAAGCTACCGTCGATGTTCCGCTCACCGCGAATGAAGGCCGAAGATTACGACCACATGAATGCCACGGTCATGTCCGTAGGTAACTGGCAAGGTGAGATTTTTGCGCAGCGCAAAGACGGCAGCGCCTTTCCGCTTTGGATCTCTATTTCCTCGGTGCGAGATGAAAAAAATGCGGTAACTAATCTGGTTTACTCGGTCGTCGATATCACTGAACGCAAACTCGCCGAAGATGCCATTCGTAGCCTGGCGTTTTACGATGCGCTCACCGAATTGCCCAACCGACGCTTGTTGCTTGATCGTCTGCGGCAAGCAATGGCAACCAGCACGCGGAGCGGGCTATACGGCGCATTGCTGTTTATCGATTTGGACAACTTCAAAAAACTTAACGACACCCGTGGCCATGACATTGGTGATTTGTTGTTGCGGCAAGTTTCACAACGTCTGGGTGACTGTTTGCGCGAAGGCGATACAGCAGCGCGTCTAGGCGGTGACGAATTTGTGATTTTGTTGTGCGAACTGAGCGACGATCTGTTGGAAGCCGCTGAAAAAACCGAACTCGTCGCCGAGAAAATTCTCTCCGCGCTGAATCAACCTTATACGCTCGGCGAACAGCAACACCACAGCACGCCGAGCATCGGTGTGTGTTTGTACAGCGGACAAACTGAAACGATAGACGATTTGCTCAAGCAAGCCGACTTGGCGATGTATCAATCCAAAGCTGCAGGTCGCAACGCGATTCGGTTTTTTGATTCAGCCATGCAAATTGCAGTCAGTGCGCACGCCGCGCTCGAAGCCGACATGCGTCGCGCGTTGGAAGGCAAACAATTCGTTCTCGACTACCAAGCGCAAGTCGACGGCAAAGGCCGCGTGGTTGGTGCCGAAGCGCTGGTAAGTTGGCAGCATCCGCTGAAAGGCAAAGTCTCGCCGGGCGAATTTATTCCACTGGCCGAAGAAACCGGATTGATTTTGCCGCTCGGTGAATGGGTACTGGAAACTGCTTGCCAGCAATTACATGTGTGGGCGGCAAATCCAGCCACCGCGCACCTCACGCTGGCCGTAAACATCAGCGCGCGCCAGTTCCACGCTGCGAACTTTGTCGATCAAGTCACTTCCACTTTGAAGCACACCAAAGCCGATCCACACAAGCTAAAACTTGAACTCACCGAAAGTTTGCTGCTCAAAGATGTCGACATCGTGATTGTCAAAATGAAAACACTGATCAAACATGGCGTGCGTTTTTCACTTGACGACTTTGGCACCGGCTATTCGTCCTTGTCTTACCTCAAACGCTTGCCGTTTGAGCAATTGAAAATCGATCAATCCTTCGTCCGCGATATTTTTATCGACGCCAATGATCTGGCCATTGTGCGCGCCATTGTCACGTTAGGGCGAACGCTGGGCTTGGGCGTGATTGCCGAAGGCGTGGAAACCGAAGAACAGCGCAAGTTTTTGGAATCAACCGGCTGCGAATCCTTCCAAGGCTATTTGTTTGGCAGGCCGGTGCCGGCTGAGTTGTTGATGGGTTGAACATAATCGCCTCTTGTGCGGGTGCTCAGTGCTGTCTTTGCAAAGCCTACCCGCTCCAGCGGCGCAAAGCAGTGCCTTGCGAATTTCTCCTTCCGCCACCGCGGCTAAGCTATAACCACCGTCTGCGCGATGGCGCCAAAAATTGATTCGCCATCCGCGTCAAACATCTCAATACGCACTGCATCGCCCGCATTCAAATAAGGCGTAACCGGGCTGCCGCTCTCAAGTTGTTCCAAAGTACGGCGCTCGACAATGCAGGCCGAGCCTTTACTACGGTCGACATTTGAAATTGTGCCGCTACCAATAACTGAACCAGCTTCCAACTCACGGGTTTTTGCCACATGCGAAATGAGTTGCGCGAAATCAAACACCATATCGACACCGCAATCTGGCTGACCAAATATCTCACCGCGCACGCTGCAAATCAATGGTCGATGCACGCGCCGTCCGTCCCACGCATCTGCCAATTCGTCGGGTGTCACAGCCACTGGCGAAAATGCAGTAGCGGGTTTGCTCTGCAAAAAGCCAAAGCCTTTGGCAAGCTCGGCGGGGATTAAATTGCGTAAGGTCACATCATTGACCAGCATCAACAGTTTGATTTGCGCGGCGCAATTTTCTACGCTTGCACCCATAGGTACGTCGCCGGTGATAACAGCCACCTCGCCTTCCAGGTCGATTCCCCATGAGGCATCACGCGCCACAATCGCGTCTGTCGGCCCGACAAAACTATCCGAGCCGCCTTGATACATCAACGGATCAATCCAAAATTCCGGTGGCATGGTCGCGCCACGGGCACGTCGAACCAGCTCGACATGATTGACATAGGCTGAGCCATCGGCCCATTGATAGGCGCGCGGCAGTGGTGAGTGGCATTGCGTTTGATCAAAAGCCTCTGCTTCCTGATGTTTGGTATTCAACGCTGCATAAATTGCGACGAGTTTGGGTGCAATATCGTCCCAGCTATCCAGCACGGCTTGCAGGGTATT
>JANYAW010000366.1 GCA_025361105.1 Rhodocyclaceae bacterium
GCGGCAGAGAGCAAATATGATGAGGGGCTGAAAATGTCGCCCTTCAAAGTGATAGAAAATTTCAAAATTCGGCGCGATTTGCAGACGTTTTTGCAGAACTCCGTACGTGATCCCAAGCTGCAATTTGAAGACATGAAGGTCAAGCTGGTGTCGGTGATGCGACTACGCGAGCGTGTGCTAAAAATCCTCGAAGAATTTGGTGAAGCGGCGTTGATAGGCACGTTGCGCAAAAATCTGGAAGACGTGGCCACCGAAGTCAAACGGCGAATCAAGGAACTGCCCGATGGCACGACCCGTGTGGTGGCATTTCCGGATTCGACTTTGCGCGAAAACGTGTTGATGAAATTCAATATGTCGATTACGGTCAAGGGCGAAAAAATGACCTTCGACATGCGCGGCTCGGCACCTGAAATTTTGAACCGTTCCATCAATACAAATTTGGCATCGTTCAAAACCATGATCATGTCCGGCCTGCTGCAAAATATTTGGCCGGACTTGCCACAAACGCTGTCGGTGATATCACCGATGGATTTTTTGTTTGACGAAAAATCCCTATTCAACGGCTCGTTTGAAACACCACAAGCGATGAGTTTGATTCCGCTGTTCAAAACCATGACGATTCCCTGCATACCCATCGCCAAGCTTGGCTACATGTTGCCACATCGCTACACCTCCATCATTGCGCCGGGCTACGATCAGCCCGCGACCTTCATTTATGGTGGGCTGACGCAACATAAAGAACAGGTGGGTAATTTTTGCGCCGACATCAATGGCAACGGGCAAGGCGCACGGGCAAATTCCGACGGGGAACATTCTGTTTCCCCGCCGTTTGCAGCGATGTGCGACATCGGCGAAATGGAATTGGTGGAGGAAGAAATTCCGATTGTGCGACTCGGCGCATTCACGCTGGCAAAAGATCGCGTTGGTTTCGGCAAGCATCGGGGTGGCTTGGGCTACGAGCAAATTGTCACCAGTCGCAAAAGCGATTTCTGGGGCTTTATGTCAGGCTGCACCGGCTCGATTTTTCCATCCACGCAACCACTATTTGGTGGCTACGGATCGCCGGCCTATCCATTGTGCAAAATTCGCGGCATCAATGTTTTCAACAATCTCAACGCTCAGCAGGACAACATCAATTTCGACATTATTGATTTGATGAACAACCAGCCGATAGCAGGCGGCATTTACTCCAGCAATGATATGGGAATGACCTTTGAACTCGTGCAGTCCGGCGAGGTTTACATGATTTGCCAAGGCAGTGGTGGTGGTTACGGCGATGTGCTGTTGCGCCAACCAAACGCCGTGGCCAAGGATATGGAGGACGATTTAATTTCGCACGAGACGGCGCTGGATATTTATAAAGTAGTGATTGATCCCCAGACTCTGGTCGTCGACGAGCAGGCAACAACGGACTTGCGTGCCAGTGAGCGCCGCTCGCGCATCGCGCGTGGTGTGCCGTTTGATGAATTTGTCAAAACCTGGAGCACCGAAGAACCGCCGACGCACATTCCCTACTTTGGCTGCTGGGGCAATCAAAAGGAGGTTTACGGTGAGGCTATGGGGCAGCGCGTGAAGATGTCGGGCGATGCACTGATGAGCATGTTTATGCTCAACCCCAAGGACGTGAAAATCGCTGCATTGGAAGCTGAAAACGCGCGGCTACGTGCGTTGACCGAAGGCAACGGACGGGGTAAATGAGCCGTGCCACCTAGAGTGTTTGCCCTGATTGTGGAAGTGAACGCAAGTTGAAATAATCGACGCACAACGACTAAACGATGGAGAAACTTATGGGTGCAATGAACAAAGTTTGGGTGATGAACAGACACACCGACAGCGCATTGTCGGACGACAATTTAGTGCTCAAAGAATTTCCACTGGAGGAACCGGCACCCGGACAAATCCGTGTTAAGAGCATGTATCTGTCACTCGATCCAACCAACAAAGTTTGGCTTGCGCCCTACTTCACTTATGTGCCGCCGTTGCCTATCGGCGCGCCGATGCGCGGCTTCATCATTGGTGTCGTGGATAAATCCAATGCCGCTGGATACGCGGCAGGAGATCACGTTTACGGGCTGATGACGTGGGGTGAATATTGCAATATTGATCCGACGCAAACCAGCTACATGATGAAATTGCCGAAGGACGATAGTGTTCCGCTGGAAACATGGATTTCCGCGCTGACCATGAACGGCCAGACGGCGTATTACGGATTGCTGGTTAAGGGTAGACCCAAAGCCGGTGAGACCGTGTTGATTTCCGGCGCAGCGGGCGCAACCGGATTGATTACCGGACAAATTGCAAAAATTGCCGGCACGCGGGTGGTAGGCATTGCTGGCGGTGCGGAAAAATGCCGTTCGCTGGTTGAAGATTATGGTTTCGACGCCGCGATTGATTACAAAAACGAGAACGTGATTGAAGCAATTGCACGCACTTGCCCGAATGGCATCGACATTTATTTCGACAACATTGGCGGCGAAATTTTGGATGCGGGATTGACCAATTTGGCTATCGGCGCGCGCGTAGTGATTTGCGGCGGGATTGCGGATTACGGCAATCTCGGCGACCCGAGCAAGCAGCACGGCATAAAAAATTATTTCGCGCTACTGATGAAACGCGCGACCATGGAAGGCTTTGTGATTTTCGATTTCGTTGGCAGTTTGGAGCATGCCAAATGCGAACGCAGCCTGATGCAGTGGTACAAGGAAGGCCGACTTAAATATCGCTCGCATGTGGTTGACGGTTTGGAAAAAGCCTTCCCGTCCTTGTCATTGCTATTCACTGGCGGCAATACGGGGAAGTTGATCGTGCAGATTTCCAAGGATGTGAAGTAAAGGTTTTATCGGCGTGTCCACCTTGGCGGTGACACCTAACGGCGTGTCACCAGCACCAACTGACGCGACGGAAATTTTCAGGAGAACAAAATGACATCCGCATCTGGTGTATTGGTCGCAGGCGTTGGCATGACGCCATTCAAGAAGCCTGGCGATCATCCGCCCTACGACCAAATGGCGGCGACGGCGATACGCGCGGCGCTGGCTGACGCAGGCATCGGTTACGAAAAAATTGAGCAGGCCTATGCAGGATTCGTCTATGCCGATTCCACCGCCGGACAGTTCGCGATTTATCAAGCGGGGATGACCGGCATTCCCATCATCAATGTGAACAACAATTGTTCGACCGGCTCGACGGCGATTTATTTGGCGCGCCAGGCTATCGAATGCGGTGCGGCGGAATGCGTGTTGGCGCTGGGCTTTGAACAAATGACGGCAGGTGCGATACGCACGCAATTCACCGATCGACCGTCACCGTTTTCGCGCTTTGATGATTTATGTGATGAGCTGGTTGATGCAGATTTGCCATTGGCATTGCGCTATTTCGGCGGTGCGGGCAAGGAGCACATGGACAAATATGGCACCCGTCTTGAAACCTTTGCAAAAATTCGCGCCAAAGCCAGCGTGCATGCGGCAAACAATCCATTGGCCTTGTTTCGCAAAGTGGTAACGGCCGATGAGGTGATGAATTCGCCGATGATCTGGCCCGACGTGCTGACCCGCATGATGGCTTGCCCGCCAACCTGCGGCGCGGCGGCGGCAGTGTTGGTGTCCGAAGCGTTCGCGGCGAAACACAATTTGCGCAGCGACGTGAAAATTTTGGCGCAAGCCATGACCACCGATTTCGCGTCGAGTTTCGACGACAAGTCGATTATCAAATTGGTCGGCTCGGACATGAGTAAAGCCGCCGCGCAAAAAGTTTATGAAGCGGCCGGTATCGATGCAGATGACATTGACGTATGCGAATTGCACGACTGCTTTGCGCAAAACGAATTGCTCACCTACGAGGCGTTGGGCTTTTGCGATGAAGGCGGCGCGGAGAAATTTGTCTGTGATGGCGACAACACTTACGGCGGAAAAGTCGTCACCAACCCTTCCGGCGGCCTGCTTTCCAAAGGCCACCCGCTAGGCGCAACGGGACTCGCGCAGTGCTACGAACTTACCCGCCAACTTCGCGGCACGGCAGGCGCGACACAAGTCTATGGCGCACGCTTGGGGCTGCAACACAATCTTGGACTAGGCGGCGCTTGCGTGGTAACGCTCTACGGAAGAGCCTGAGCGTGGTTAGCGAAGGCCAACTGCTATGGACACCGCGCGCAGATTTCGCGGCGAATTCCCACATCGCAAAATACATAAAGTGGCTACGCGCCGAACGTGGTTTGGACTTCGCCGATTACGACGCGCTATGGCGTTGGTCAGCTACCGAAATCGAAGCTTTTTGGGCGACGATTTGGGATTACTTCCAAGTCATCAGTTATCAGCCTTACCTGCGCGTGCTCGATACGCGGCAGATGCCGGGCGGCAAATGGTTTGAAGGTTCGCTGGTGAATTATGCCGAACACATGTTGCGGTACGAAAGCAAAGCGCGGTCTGACGAAATCGTATTCCACTATTTGTCTGAAGGCGCGCCACTTGCCACGATGACGTGGCATGAATTAGGTCGACAGGTGCGCGTCATGGCAACGCGCTTGCGCGCGCTGGACGTAAAGCCCGGTGATCGGGTGGTGTCGTACATGCCCAACGTACCGGAAACAGCGGTGGCGATGTTGGCGACGGTGGCGATAGGTGCGGTGTGGTCGTCAGCCGCGCCGGAGTTCGGTGTCAAAACCGTGGTCGACCGTTTTGCGCAAATCACGCCGAAAATTTTCTTCGCGGCGGATGGCTACCGCTTCGGCGGAAAACCATTTAATCGATTAGCACAGATCAAAGAAATCGTCGCCGCGCTGCCATCGCTGGAACATGTTATTTGGCTACCTTTCTTGCAAGCCGACACACCAGTGCCGGACATTCCCTTCGCAATGTCGTGGCAGGCTGCAATGAAAATCGCCGACGTAGCACGCAGTGGTTTTGAATATTTCCGCGCGCCTCATGACCATCCGCTATGGGTTGTGTATTCGTCCGGCACGACCGGATTACCCAAGGCGTTTGTACATACGCATGTCGGCGTGTTGGTCGAGCATTTGAAGCTGATGCATTTTCATTTCGGCCTGCACTCCAAGTCGGTGATGTTTTTTTACAGCACCACCGGCTGGATGATGTGGAACCTCGTGCTCGCCGCGCTACTCACCGGCAGTGCCGCCGTGCTCTACGATGGCAACCTCGCCTACCCTACGCCTGACGTGCTGTGGAAAATGGCGGCAGACACGCGCGCCACCAGTTTCGGGGCCAGCCCGACTTATGTGCAAATCATGGAGAAGCTGGGATTAACGCCGGGCACGTCGCATGATTTGTCGGCGATGGAAAGCGTGCTGCTCGGCGGTTCGCCCGCCACGCCCGAAACCTTCGATTGGTTTTATCGCTGCGTGAAGAAAGACCTTTGGGTGACCTCGCAATCCGGCGGCACAGATTTATGCAGCGGCCTGGTCGGCGCATCACCCACGCTACCGGTTTATGCCGGCGAAATACAAACCAGAATGCTTGGTCAGGATGTGCAAGCCTGGGACGAAAACGGTATTGAATTGGTAGATGCCGTGGGTGAATTAGTAGTGACCAAACCCTTCCCTTCGATGCCGATTTATTTCTGGAATGACCCCGACAACCAACGCTATCGCGAGTCGTATTTCGACACCTTCCCTGGCGTTTGGCGGCACGGTGATTTCATCAAAATTAACCAACGCGGCGGCTGCTACATTTATGGCCGCTCTGACGCAACACTGAATCGTTTTGGCGTGCGCATTGGCACCGCAGAAATCTACCGCACAGTAGAAAACGTTGCCGAAGTCGCCGACAGTTTGGTCGTCTGCTGCGAGCTACCGGGCGGCAAATTTTTCATGCCGCTATTCGTTCAACTCAAACCCGGCTTCACTCTCGACGAGGTTATTCGCAACAAGATCAATACTGCGCTAAAAACCGATTGCAGCCCGCGCCACGTACCCGATGAAATCAATGCCGTGCCACTGATTCCTTACACACTCACCGGCAAAAAAATGGAAATCCCGGTGCGCAAAATCCTGCTCGGCGCAGCCCGCGAAAAAGTCGCCAGCGCCGATGTGATGAAGGATGCGACGGCGATGGATT
>JANYAW010000372.1 GCA_025361105.1 Rhodocyclaceae bacterium
CAGGAAACGCTTGGGCATAGCGCCGTATTGACAAATTCGCCGCCTCTTCACCCTGAGCTTCTATCAGGGCGAGCTTTAGATCGTCAGACCAATCGCGCAAGGCCAGTGTGATTTCGGTTTCGATTGCGCGGGCATCGGGGAGCGCATCATCGGATGGCGCGGTGCGTATCAGCATGTGAATTCTTGCCAACAAAGCGTCCGACAATTGCACGGTGAATTCGACACTTTGTCCGTGCAAAGTGCGTTTCAAAATATCCTGAATTTTGGTGCGCGATTCAGTATTGAATTGATCACGAGGCAGAAAAATCAAGCAGGAATAAAACCGCCCATAAACATCGCGACGAATGAACACGCGCAGCTTGCGTCGATCGCCCAGACGCAATATTCCCATCGCCGTTTCGAGCAAGGCATCGGCATCGATTTGAAACAATTCATCGCGCGGAAAAGTCTCAAGTATGGTGACCAGGTTTTTGCCCATGTGACTATTCGACGCGAAGCCCGCCTGCGCCAAAACAGCACTGGCTTTGTTACGCACAATGGGTATGGTGTCGAGCCGATCTTGGTACGCCGACGAGGTGTACAAGCCAACAAAACGTCGCTCGCCAACGACTTCACCTTGTGCGTTAAAACGTTTGATGCCAATGTAATCAAGGTAGCCTGGGCGATGCACCGTAGAGCGCGATGTCGCTTTGGTCAGCACCAATAATTTTGCCTCGCGCGCCAGACGGCGTATCGCCAGCGGCAACTCAGCAAAGCTGGTCGAAGTTCCGGTGAGCGGGTTCTCGTGCAGGATGCCCAAACCTTGCTCGTTGGTCAGCGTGAGTTGATCGGTGCCTTCGATGGGCGTCAGGTCGTATTCGCGATAACCCAAAAAAGTGAAATGATTGTCCAAGGCCCATTCCAAGAATGCGCGACCTTCGTCAACTTCCGCTACGCTTAGTCCGGCTGAAGTCTTGCTCAATCCAGCAATCACTTCGGCCATACGGGTACGCATTGCCTGCCAATCAATCACTGCCGCACGAACGTCGTCAAGCACCGCCACTAAGCCTTGTTCGAGCTCTTGCAAACGCGCCGGATCGGTCTCACGATTTAGCTCAATATGGATGAAAGACTCTTGCTGCGTGTTGCTTGCACCTTCATCTGCCATCGCAGTTTGCAGTTGCTGCGTGGCGTCGCGCTGTGTGCGAAACATCGGATGTATCAGCTGCGCCAACCGATAACCAAGCCGATTAACTTCCATGGTGACCGAATCAACCAGGAAGGGCATGTCGTCATTGATGATTTCAACCACGGTGGAAGTCGACTCCCAGCCATGCGCTTCCAATTTGGGGTTATAGACGCGCAGTTTGGCCGTGCCTTTGGAGAAACTGCGTGCAAACGAGTAGTGCGCCAGCGCCGCACCATACAAATCATCGGCGCTTTTTGTGACAATGTCTTCGGCATCGACTTGGCTGAAATAATGCAGCACAAATTTCTGCAATTCGCCCTGCTCCGCTGATGCCACGCGCACACTGAGGAGCTTGACTACGTCATCAAGTACTTGTTGTTTTTGTTCTTCCAACTGGGTCGTCATAATCACTCCTATCATTTATCTCAGCGAGACACTTGCCGATGATACATAGGCTTGTAGTGCCCGCAAAATTTCAACTCGCCCCACGCCATCGTGGCCACAGCAAGTTAACCGCTAGCCCTAAAATCACCAATGCCGCAGCGATTAATTTCCACATCGGCAGTGGTTCTGCCAGCCACCAATTCGATGCACTCATGCCAAACACGGGCACTAACAATGCCATCGGTGTAATCGTCGCTGCGGGATAGCGCGCCAGCAACGCACCCCATGCGGCATAGCCAAACAAGGTATTGCCAAACGACTGCCAAGCCACAGCGGCCCAAGTCATCAAGCTCGCCGTGGAAAGACCCAATCTAATCGCGTCGACGCCTTCAAACATTAATGAAAGTATCAGCAAAGGTGGCACCGCAAAGACGCTGGACCAAACCACGTAGGCCAGCATATTGACACCTGTCGCCCGTTTGGCCGTGATGTTCCCAGCCGCCCATGACATCGCCGCAAATAACACCATCAGCAGACCAGTGATGGTGGTCGAGCCATCGGTATGCATAACGATGACCACGATGCCACTGGCCGCTATCAGCAGGGCAAACCACTGAAACGGTTTGACCGTTTCACCCGAAGCTTTCATCGCCATGCCAATAGTAAAAAACACTTGCGTCTGTACCACCAGCGATGCCAGTCCTGGCGAAATGTGTCCGTTAATCGCGAGATAAAGCACACCAAATTGACCGACACCAATGAACACGCCGTAAAGCGCCATATTGCGCCAATCAATACGTGGTCGGCGCAAGAAAAATGCTGCCGGAGCAAACGCCAGGGCGAAGCGCAAAGCAGCAAACAACAAGGGCGGCAAATCCGCCAAAGCAAATTTGATCACCACAAAATTGCTACCCCAAACCGCCACAACCAAAAGAGCCAAAAAGAAATGCCGCAAAGGCAATGAACTATGCATAAATTAGGAGCTGACGAATTGTTATGAACACGAAGTATGGCTTATGAAATGAAACGTGAGTTGCAAGTGGTTTACATGATCGTGCAAAGCTACATGGGTCAATTGATGCCTTGTGTGGTACTTAGCCAACACCAGCACACAAAACTGCCGCTCACCCTGCGCTAATATGGCGGCCATGCGAAAACAGCCCAAGCAGCCATACCAGAGTGATGCGCTCACCTAACCGATCTCGCGTCGCCATTGCAGCTGTCGCGATAGCTGCCATTCTCGCGTCGCCGCTGGTTGCAGCACTTGGACTTGGTGGGTCAATTGGCAATCCGATCCTGCTGCAATCTTTGCACATAGAAATTCCGCTATTGTTGAGTTCCGAGGAAACCCCGCCGAGGCTCGATTGTGTGCGAATTGCGCCAGCGGCAGACGGCGCCGATACGCAGTTTTTTCCCAAAAATACTAAGCTTGCACTCGACCTTTCTGCCACGCCGCGACTCATCATCACCTCAGCGCAAACGGTACGTGAACCGTTTTATGAGTTCCGCATTGCACTGGGTTGCAACGGTGAAATTGCCCGCGATTATCTTGTCCTTACGCGCCTTGCCGAGCCTAGAGAAGTCTCCGAGCCGCCATCCGCTTCAGCGGCATCGATCGCGGCAACCGTCGTCACGTTGGCAAACAATCCCGCAGCAGCTGACAATGCTGCGCTGTTAGGAAGCAAGTTTGCACCTTCGTCTACATCCTCAATAGCACCATCCGCACCAGTTTCGTCGCAACCAACGGGAGCAAAAACTGCCCCCACGTCTTTGAATCAATCACGTACGGGCAACACACTGCGCACGCTGACGCTCAAGCGCGATTCGACGCTTAACCTGCTTGCTCGTGGTCGCTATCCAAGCAATCAAGATACCCGCGATGAATATCGTCGAATAATGGCGCTGGCCAATCCGGCATTGTTTGCAGATACCGAGCGGGTTGGGTCAGTCCCCTTACCCGCCGGCACGGTACTAACGATTCCATCGAATTTGCCGCCACCAGAGCACGTATCGTCAGCAACACCGAATGCGCCAGTGGCCACGCCGGGTGGACAAACAAAGCCGGCACCAGAGAGCGCCGCAAAGTCGTCGGTAAAAGCCGCTGCGACTGATCTCGCATCGCACGACCGACTAGTGATTGGCGGCGACGCTGGCGGTAAGTCATCGCGACCTATTTCGGCAAAAGAAGCCACCGCTACCATTGAACGGCTCGAACTTATGCTACTGGCACAAGCAACAGAAGAGCGCGAAGTCACCGAAAAACTCAAGTCTCTGGAAACATTATTTGCCGACACCAAAACGCAGCTGCAATTTTTGGAAGCCAAGAGCAAACAACAAGCAGCAGATCAACGCCAGCTGCAAGCCAAATTTGATGCCATACCGGAGCCTCGAGCCTTTGGCGTGCTGGAATTGTTGGCCTTGATTGTCGTCGGCGGCGCAGTTGGTGCGGCGTTGCTGGCGCTGAGTCATCGCCAGCAACTTCGACGCGAAACGTATGCGAATTCGCTCACTGCGGCACGTAACCAAACCACCATCGAACCACACGCCATATTTGCGTCGACCAGCGAGACCCCCGCCGGTGAAACAGATGACGAAATTTTGCCATTTTCAAAATCTGTCGCCCCGTCATCGAGCGGTTCCGGCACCGTACGACGCTCTAACTTAGGATCGGCATTCGCACCTTCGAACACAGCACCGAGCACACCATCGACGAAGCCACTCGCCACGCCGCAACCACCAACCCCTAGCACGGTGCCGGCTCAGCGCCCGCCAGCAACGGCGCCTATCAAATCGCCCAGTAGTGCTGAAGTTATGCCAACTAGCGCGCCTGCGGTGAAACGAGAACCTGTCGTCGATCACGGCATTGCGTTCACTTTGCCTGCAACATTTGCGATAGCTTCAACCGCGAAAACCAAGGAAAACGCGCCTGACAATACGGCCCTGCCTGCAATAAATTTCGCGCTCGATTTAGACAGTGCGCCACGAGCAGACCGTACCGTGACTTCGATGATGGATGTCGACATTGTGCGCAAGATTGCGGCCTCGGAAATCCCTGTCTCACCTCATGATGCAGGCAATCAAGTAACCGAAGGCACCGAAGTCGTTTTTGATTTGGCACCGCGCACTCATGCAGAAATCGAAGTAGCAATGGCCATTGAGCGCGAGTTAGCGGCCAAACCCCAGGCAACGGTTGCCGAAATGGCTCCATCAGAATCGGCCGAAGATCCGGCCGTCGAACTGGCCAACATCATGATTTCGATGGGCATGGGCGATCACGCTGAACAAACCTTGATTGATTACATACTCGAAGACCCAAAACGCGATCTCGGCCCATGGCTTAAAGCGCTGGAAATTTATCGGAAGTCTGGGCG
>JANYAW010000387.1 GCA_025361105.1 Rhodocyclaceae bacterium
GCTTTTCACACCGACGGCTGCTGCCAATTGCCGCGTTGAATCGACTGAAGTTGGCGATCCGTTTCCCGGTGGCAAAGCGAAAGCGGATGGTCACGCCGATATTGATGCCGACTACGTTTTCCGTTGCGCCAAACCAGCGGCACTCAAGGGGCTGGATACCAGCTTGTTCAAGAAGTTCAGCCGCTTGCGCAAGATCGACGTACAGCGCGCCACACCCAGCGGGCAAGGAAAATCTACGCTGACCCCCGAACAAACTTCAATCGCCTGGTAATGATGGCGTGCCATTTGCCAAACCCGCAGCACCAGCTGACGAATCAATTTACTAAGTGAGACCTACGTGAGCGCTGCACCAGCAATCTTGCTTGACGAATTACAGTTCCGCTGGCCGGGGCAAGCGGGCTTGTGTCTGGATATTCCACGACTGGAAATCGCTGCGGGCGAAACTGTTTTTTTGCACGGCCCCAGTGGCAGCGGTAAGAGCACGCTGCTAGGAATTTTGGGTGGCGTGGCAGTGCCGCAGCGCGGTCGTGTTTGTGTCTTGGGCAACGAGTTAACGCAAATGAATAGCGGTGCGCGTGATCGTTTGCGGGCTACCCATATTGGATTTTTGTTTCAGCAATTTAATCTCTTGCCTTGGTTGTCGGCCATCGACAATGTGCTTTTGCCGTGCACGTTTTCGCCAGCACGCAAAGCGCGCGCAACTGGTTTGGCAGGTGCGTCTCATGGTGTTCGCGCAGAGGCCGAACGTTTGTTGTCGCAGCTTGATTTGACTTCATCACATTGGCTCAAGCCGGCGGCTGAATTAAGCGTCGGCCAGCAACAACGCGTCGCCGCTGCGCGCGCCTTGATTGGTCGGCCGGAGATTGTGATTGCCGACGAACCGACATCGGCGCTTGATGCGGAACGGCAGCAGATTTTTATTGATTTGCTGTTGCGCGAAGTAGGCGCATCTTCTGCAAATTCGCCAGTTGGTGCTGACAAGACGGCGTTGGTCTTTGTCAGTCACGACCAACGTCTCGCCGCGCATTTCGATCGCACCGTTGACCTATGCGAAATCAATCGCGCGGTGCAGACCGAAGCGAGGATGGGGCCAGCATGAGCCCGGCACCGCTACTGCGCCTCGCCGCCCGCAGCGCATGGGCACGGCGCTTGACCTTGGGTGTCACGCTGGTCGCCATCATGCTCAGCACGGCGCTGCTGCTGTGCGTCGAGCGCGTGCGCACCGATGCGCGACAAAGTTTCACGCAATCCGTTTCCGGCGTAGACCTCGTCGTCGGTGCGCGCACCGGCAGTGTGCAACTGATGCTCTACGCGGTGTTCCATGCAGGCGCAGCGAGCAACAATATTGACTGGAAAAGTTTTGAAATATTGGCCACGCATCCGGCGGTCGAGTGGGCGTTGCCATTGTCGCTAGGCGATTCACATCGTGGATTTGCCGTGCTTGGCACCACGCCCGAATACTTCACGCACTTTAGCTACGGCGAACATCAAACACTGGCGTTTCGTGCCGGAGCGCCATTTGCGAATGTTTTTGACACCGTCATCGGCAGCGAAGCCGCAGCCAAGCTAAGCTACAAAATCGGCGACAAAATTACCTTGAGTCACGGCATCGGTAGCGCCAATTTGCTCGAGCACGGTGACAAACCGTTTCAGGTGGTTGGGATACTTGAACCCACCGGCACGCCGGTCGACCGTACGATTCATGTCAGCCTTGAAGCCATCACCGCGCTGCATCTGGACTGGTTCGCTGGCGCGCCGGTTAAAGGCGTGGCTATACCGCAGGATTTGGTCAGCAAATTTGATCTGAAGCCGAAAGAAATTACCGCCGCCTTGGTGGGACTCAAACGGCGTTCGGACGTGTTTCGCATGCAGCGTTTCGTCAATGAATTTCGCGGCGAACCTTTGCTCGGCGTATTGCCTGGTGTGGCGCTCGATGAGCTATGGCAAACCATAGGCCTGGTTGAGCGCACCTTATTTGCGGTGTCGGTATTGGTCATTATTGTTGGCCTTGCCGGACTGGTGGCGACCATGCTGGCGAGCTTGAACGAACGACGGCGCGAGCTGGCGATTTTGCGGGCGCTGGGCGCAGGGCCAGCAGATATTTTTTTAATGCTGGCGGCCGAAGGATTGCTGGTCACGACACTGGGCGCGACGCTGGGTGCAGCAATGCTCACCCTCATCAGCGCGATTTTCGCGCCGTGGTTGCTCGAACATTTAGGCGTATTGTTGGTGCCGCGTGTGCTCTCGATAGCGGAACTTTACCTGCTCGGTGGGGTCATAATTACCGGCATGTTGGCCAGTCTGGTTCCCGGCTGGCGCGCATGGAGAATGTCATTGGCCGACGGGCTGACACCGCGCAGCTAATTACACACGGCGTGTTACCAGCACCAACTCATCAAAAGGAATTTTCATGCGCGTTTCATTATTTCTAACTTCCATTTGCGCTGCCATGGTCGCACTCATGACACCCATAGCGCAAGCCGCCGAGCCGTACAAAAACACGACATGGGAATCGCTGGTGCCCAAGGATTGGGATCCGGCCAAAGAATTCAAATCGCTCAATCTCGGCGCGATGCAAGATTCCGACCCGCGTGCGATGGACGCGCTCTCGCGGATGAAAGACACTTGGGGCAACGCGCCAACCGAACGCAGTATGGACGGCGCACGAATCAAGATTTCCGGCTTCGCCATTCCGCTGGAAATGAAAGGCGACAAAGTCACCGAATTTTTGCTCGTTCCCTATTTCGGCGCATGCATCCACACGCCACCACCGCCAGCCAATCAAATCGTGCACGTCATCTCCAAAAAACCCATAGACAGCATGCGCACCATGGATGCCGTCACCGTCTCTGGCACCATGGGACTAAACCGCGCCGAGTCACCATGGGGCACATCGGGATACCGTCTCGCGGTCGATAAAGTCGAGCCGTATAAGTTGCCCGACGGGAAGTAAGCTGGAGGCAAGAGTGGCGGTTTCACGATGATTGCCGCTAGCTATATCAGCTATTTTCCGACTCGCTCTTGAAATTGGGCGTAGATGGCCTTATTATTAGCACTCGCTAGTGAAGAGTGCTAATCAGACAGCTTGGGTTACCGCTCGTCGCGATTGAATCCAGATTGAACCCATGCTGCGCCGCAATCCGGCGTTGTTTCCATAGTAAGAAAACAGGAGAAAGACCCATGAAAATCCGTCCTTTGCATGACCGCGTGATCGTCAAGCGCCTCGATGAAGAGCGCATGACCGCCTCTGGCATCGTGATTCCCGATGCGGCCGCCGAGAAGCCCGATCAAGGCGAAGTCAAGGCTGTTGGCAACGGCAAGATTCAAGAAGATGGCAAAGTTCGCCCGATGTCGCTCAAAGTTGGCGACCGTGTGCTGTTCGGCAAATACTCCGGTCAAGCCTTCAAGATTGATGGTGAAGAGCTGCTGCAAATGCGCGAAGAAGACGTTATCGGCGTAGTTGAGCTGTAATTGACGACAAGTCATCACTGATTAACAGGAGATATAGACATGGCAGCTAAAGAAGTAGTATTCGGCGACTCCGCTCGTCAACGCATGGTTCGTGGCGTGAACATCCTCGCCGACGCCGTTAAAGTCACCCTCGGCCCTAAGGGCCGCAATGTGATTCTGGAGCGCAGTTTCGGCGCCCCGACGATTACCAAGGACGGCGTTTCTGTCGCCAAGGAAATCGAACTCAAAGACAAATTTGAAAACATGGGCGCGCAGATGGTCAAGGAAGTTGCTTCCAAGACCTCCGATGTCGCCGGTGACGGCACCACGACGGCAACCGTTCTGGCGCAATCGATTGTTCGTGAAGGCATGAAATATGTGGCCGCCGGCATGAACCCGATGGATCTGAAGCGCGGTATCGACAAAGCAGTAGTTGCGGTGACCGAAGAGCTGAAGAAGATTTCCAAGCCCTGCACCACGACGCAAGAAATTGCTCAAGTCGGTTCGATTTCCGCCAACTCCGATGCTGAAATCGGCAAGATCATTGCTGACGCGATGGACAAGGTTGGCAAGGAAGGCGTGATTACCGTCGAAGACGGCAAGTCACT
>JANYAW010000412.1 GCA_025361105.1 Rhodocyclaceae bacterium
GTCGTTTGATCCAGTGAAGAAAGTCTTCAAGAGCTACCCCGTCGGTCACGATGCGCTGTATCCGCATACGCTAAGGGTCGACAAAAATGACATGGTCTGGTTCACCATCGTTGCGTCGAATCAGATGGGTCGCTTTGATCCGAAAACCGAAACCATGACGGTGATCAATCTGCCGCACAATGGTTTCCTGCGTTGGGTCACTGACACCATTTTCCCGACGCTACTGCGCTTGTCCTCGTGGTTCCCGGACAAAGCCTTGATGCTCAATCTTTCGCATCATCGTTTCTTCGGCGAAAAGATCATGGCCTTCCCTTATGGCATTGACTTCAATCCGGTCGATGGCAGCGTCTGGTATGCCAAGCTCTACGCCAACAAGATCGGCCGCATCGATCCGCAGACGATGGAAATCACCGAATACGATACGCCGCTCAAGGGGCCACGGCGTCCACGATTTGATGCCAAAGGCGTGTTCTGGATTCCAGCTTTCGATGAAGGCGCGCTGATGAGTTTCGACACCGCGACCAAGCAATTTGAAACCTACAAAATTCCTGGCGTGGCCGAAGGTGAATATGAAACGCCCTATGCCCTGAATGTGAACCGCACAACCGGCGAAGTGTGGCTGGCAGCCAACAACTCGGATCGCATATTGCGTTTCACGCCCGCGACGAAAACTTTCCAGAGTTATGCCAGCCCGACGCGCGTCACTGTACTGCGTGACTTCGCCTTCACTGAAGATGGCCGCGTGTGCTCCAGTTCGTCAAACCTTCCGGCCTACGCGATCGAAGATCAGCGCCCGTCGATTATCTGTATCGACCCCATAGGTGCCGACAAGGACAGGGCGGCTCTGGCAGCGGCGAGTCCGCGCAAGCCTTAAACATCACTGCACAAAATAGGGAAAACACTGTGGCAATTTTGAATTTGCAAGACAAGCGGGTATTGATTACCGGTGCCGGTTCAGGCATCGGTCGCGCTGCGGCAATCGCCTTTGCCAAACGCGGCGCACGCATCATTGCCACCGACATTCAGTTCGCACCGCTGGAATCGCTCAAACAGGAAGTTGAGGCACTCGGCGTGTGCTGCGTGATTCACGCGGTGGATGTGTCAAATGAAACGGCGATGAAGGAATTAGCGGCGCAGGTGCACGGCAAAATCAGCGCAGTCGATGTGCTCGTCAATAATGCTGGCATCGCCTATCTTGGTTTATTCCTGGAAAGCGATCTGGAGCATTGGCCACGCGTGATCAACGTCAATTTGATGGGTGTGGTGCATGGCTGCCGCTACTTCATCCCACAGATGATTGCCGCTGGCGGCGTACGACATGTACTCAATGTCGCCTCGTCGGCCGGCAATTATCCGGCCCCGTCGATGGCCGCTTACGCCGCATCCAAATACGCCGTCGCGGGCTTCAGCGAAGTATTGAAAATGGAACTCGCCGATACACAAATCGGCATCACCACGGTGTGTCCGGGAGTCATCAATACGGCGATTGTCACTACCGGCGCTGGCGTCGCGCCATCAGTTCCGGCCAGTCAGATTGCCAAACTGCAGGCCTATTACCTGGCCAATGGCTGTACGCCGGAAGTCGTTGCCGAAGCTATGGTGCGGGCGGTGCAAAAGGGCCAGGATATCTGTCTGACTGGCCCGGGTGCCGCACTGGTGTATCACCTCAAGCGGCTGTCGCTGAAGCTGGTTCGCACGGCAACGATTTTTAGTGCAAAAAAGATCGGCTATTTATAGCTGATACGGGTATCGCGCGGTTCCGTCGCTAATAGTTGGCCTCGGTTTTCCGTGCCATCCGGATTTTTTCTCAAACTTTAAAACCTGGAACTCTCATCATGCAACAGCTCTCCGGCACCGATCACGTCTCGCTCTTTTCCGAGCGCCACAATACCTACAACCATGTCGCCACCTTGTGCATTTACGATGTGACGACAGCGCCGGGCGGCAAGGTCCGAGTCAAGGACATCTTGCAGCATTTCGAGCAGCGCTTGTACCTGCATCCGGTGTTTCGCCAAAAATTGGTGACAGTGCCGTTTGGGCTGGACCGGCCTTATTGGGTGGCTGGCGAGGACATCGATCTCGATTTCCACATCCGTCATATCGCGTTGCCCGCACCGGGTGATTGGCGGCAGCTGATGATACAAGTGGCGCGTCTGCATTCGCGCCCGCTGGATCGTTCGAAGCCACTGTGGGAAGCCTATGTGATTGAAGGTCTGGACAATATTCCCAATTTGCCGCCTGGCGCCTTTGCCGTATTTCTGAAAATTCACCATGCGGCAGTCGACGGCATGGCAGCGATTCATCTGCTCGAACAACTGCATGCCGATATGCCTGAAGTTAAAGGTGCGAAGCCCGTGCGAACGATGACGGTGGAGCGTGATCCTCTGGCATTGGAAGTGGCCGCGCACGCGCTGCTTCATGCCACCGAGCGGGTTGGCAAGTTTTCACGCCTCTCGGCCAAGTTCGCACGGCGCGCGATTACCTCGGGTCTGGATGTTGCACGGCGCGCGGTCAATGAAAGGTCATTGCCGGATTTTGGCGGTCGCGAAAAATCCGGCAAGCCACCGAAAACTCGTTTCAGTGAGCGGGTATCCAGCAATCGTGTGGTCGACGGATTCGGTATGCCGATCTCGCGCATCAAGCGCATCCGGGACAGCGTACCTGGTATTACTTTGAATGATGTATTCCTTGCGGTCGCAGGTGGCGGTGTGCGTGCCTATCTGCAGGCAAAAAATGAGCTGCCCGAGCAAAGTCTGCGCGGCTTGATGCCGATCTCTTTGCGTACTGACGCTTCGGCTGGCGGCAATGCCGTCGCCGGTGTGCCCGTGCCGGTCGGTTCCAACATTGCCGATCCAATAGCGCGACTGAAAGCAGTGCACGACGCTGCACACAAGAGCAAGGCCGACGCCGAAGCGATGGGGCTGGACATGATGATGAATGTGCTCGACGTGCTGCCGCCGACCGCAGTCAATTTCGCACTCGATAAATTCCTGATGCCGACCATCAACATGGCGGTGTCGAACGTGCGCGGGCCGGACAAACCAATTTATCTGGCCGGTGCCAAGGCGATGTGTGTCTATCCAGTGAGCATTCCCGCCGACACTGTCGGTCTGAATATCACCGGCGT
>JANYAW010000008.1 GCA_025361105.1 Rhodocyclaceae bacterium
TCGCCGGTCGTGACGATGCCATGCTCAAGCTCAACATCGCCAGTGCCGAAGCCCTCTCCGCCGACACTCTCGCCGCGATTTGCGATGCCTTCGAATTCGACCTCGGCACGATGACCACCTACACCGATCATTCCCGCCGCATCGTCAAACACGCCGACATCGACGCTACCGATGGGCCAATGCGGGGCCAGATCACCGCCCTGTTGTTCGCCGGCGAGACCGCCGCGACCAGCTGGCTGGCTGACCTCATGCTCGCCCGTCTGCCACTGGGCGAATCGCTACGCTATCTGTTTGCCCCCACCGCCAAAATCCCCAACGCACCACCCGCCGCGAGCCGCACGATTTGTAATTGTCTGGGCATTACAGAAGCACAAATTATTTCCGTCATTGAATCCGGTGCCGATTTGCCTGCACTGCAAAGCAAACTCAAATGCGGTACTGAGTGCGGGTCTTGTGTGCCGGAATTGCGACGAATGACGGCGGCGGAACGGGGATTTCTCAAAGCACTGCTTTGAGCCCGTGGAGCGGCTCGGCTGTACTAAGCCGAGACTCCATTTCCAGCACCAACTGGTGATCGTCTGATTGGTCAGCGCGTGGCCGGTGAGCAGGCCACTTCATCGCCAGCACCCACCAGCGATTTCGCAATCGTTGAACGCGTCATCGGCCAAGAATTTGCGCGAGAATTTTCAAACCGTCGACGACTTTGAAAGAAATTGACTTATTTCCTTCAAAGTCTAGAATCGTTTGAAATAATTCTTCGCTCAAGCGCATAAGCTTATGAATCAACAAGATTTTTCAGATGCGAAAAGTGGTCGACTGCTGCATGCGCCACAAGGCTATCTCGCCTTTGTGCCAAACGCCTTGCCACCTTCGTTCGCATTCGACATGGATCTGGCACTAGCGCTGTCGAAAGCAGACGCCGCGCTCTCCGAACTTTCTGGCCTTGGCGGGCAGTTGGCCAACCCCTATCTGCTGATTTCTCCCTACATTCGTCGCGAGGCGGTGCTTTCTTCACGGATTGAAGGTACCAAGGCGAGCCTTTCCGATTTGTTGATAGATGAAATTGAGGAAGGCAATGCAAAGCGCTCCGTCAATGCCGACATTCAAGAAATCAAAAACTACACACATGCGCTGGAGCATGGAATCGCGCTGTTGTCTGTACTGCCGCTATCGCTCAGACTCGTCAGAGAGATACACGCCAAGCTGATGACTGGCGTGCGCGGAGACAAAGCGACGCCTGGCGAATTCCGCCGTTCGCAGAACTGGATTGGTCCCGCAGGCAGTACACCGATGACGGCTGCCTTCGTGCCACCACCAGTGCTGGAAATGAACGAAACCTTAGCTGAATGGGAAAAATTTTTGCACGTTCGTGATGTGATTCCCGACCTCATCCAGTGCGCAATGATGCATGCCCAGTTTGAAACGATACATCCGTTTCTCGACGGCAATGGCCGTGTCGGCCGACTGCTGGTGACGCTGTTTCTTCTTGAACGCAAGCGCTTGTCGCAGCCGCTGCTCTACCTTTCGGCCTTTATCGATGCCCACAAAGGCGACTACTACGACTTGCTACAGGCCGTGCGGACACGCGGCGAATGGGTGCCATGGCTTCGCTACTTCCTGCAAGGTATCACCGAGACCGCCACTGCCGCTGGCGAACAAGCCAAAGAACTGCACCGATTACGCGAGCAATACCGAACGCAAATGCGCGACAAGCCCAACGCCCTCGCCTTAATAGACCAATTGTTCGTCAATCCCTACATGACCATAGGCCGCGCAGCAAAGCTGCTGAGCAAGACCCACCCAACCGCCAAAGCGGCCATTTCGGCACTGGAGCATGCCAACATCCTGCGCGAAATGACCGGGCGACAGTGGGGGCGTTTTTATGTCTGCCAGCCGATTCTTAACGCGCTGGACAAACCGCTGACGTAGGATGTGTGTTGGCAAATTGCAGCGACGACCCGGCTTGCCGACCTCGTGCTCGCCGGAATGACGGCTTGCACAATCGCAGCACGAATCATTTGGAGCCATCATAAAAACATCACTTCACCTCTTGCTGATTGCACTCTTGCTCTCAGCAACGCAAACCCACGCCGCGCCTCAACCTAACATCGTCATCCTGCTGGCCGACGATTGGGGGCTGACCGATGTCGGTGCCTTCGGCAGCGAAATCGCCACTCCCAACATTGATGCGCTCGCCATACGCGGCACGCGCTTTTCCAATTTCCATGCCATGGCGACTTGTTCGCCGACGCGATCGGTGCTGATGACCGGCGTGGACAATCATCGCAATGGTGTCGGCAACATGCCCGAATCCATGCCCGCCGCGCACGAAGGCAAACCGGGTTACGAAGGCGTGCTCAGCGACAATGTGGTGACCATCGCCACCATGCTCAAGGATCAGGGCTATCACACCTACATCACCGGCAAATGGCATCTGGGCAAGGCCGCCAATCAACTGCCGGGCAAGCGCGGCTTCGAGCGCTCCTTCATCCAGGCCGACAGCGGCTCGGACAATTGGGAACATCGTCCCTACATGATGCTGTACGACAAGGCCTATTGGTTCGAGCAGGATCAAGTCGTCGATCGCTTGCCGGAAGATTTTTACTCATCGAAATTCATCGTCGACAAGGCCAAGGAATTCATCGCCGCCAACCTCAAGGACGGCAAACCCTTCTTCGCCTATCTCGGCTTTCAGGCCAACCACATCCCCATTCAGGCACCGGCCGAATTCGTCGCCAAATACAAAGGCAAGTACGACGCCGGCTGGGACGCGCTGCGCGAATCGCGCCGCCAACGCGCCGTTGCGCTGGGCATCATCCCCAAAGACGCAGGCCTCGCACCTATGGCCAGCACCAAAAATTGGAACGCGCTGAGCGCCGAAGA
>JANYAW010000045.1 GCA_025361105.1 Rhodocyclaceae bacterium
CCACGGGCTTGGGCAATGAGCATCCGCTGGAAAACGGCTTTAGCTTCCTCACGCCCTACGGCTTACCGTATCTGCCCGGCTCCGGCATCAAAGGCATCGTCCGCCGCGCTGCTGAGGAGCTTGCAAGCGGCGACTGGGGCGAAACGCAGGGTTGGACACACGAGCACATCCACGTGCTATTCGGCCCGGGTGAAGGCGATGCCGACCGCGACGAAAATCCATTGCAAGGCGCATTGCGCTTTTGGGATGCCTTCCCCAAAACTCCAAAAGATTCGATGTCAGTCGACATCATGACGCCGCATTTGGGTAAGTATTACCAAGGCGAGGCATCACCCAACACCAGCCTCACGCCCCTGCCGATTCCGTTTCTGGCGGTTCCGCCGAAAACCAGTTTTTGCTTTCATGTGGAACGCCATGCCGGATTTATCCGCAACGAAAAATCGTCCAATTTGCCCAAGGCATGGCAAGCCTTAATCGAAGCCGCTTTTGTTCATGCCGGGCTATGGCTTGGGTTTGGTGCTAAAACCGCCGTGGGATATGGGCGAATGGCGCTAGATAGCAATGCGGCGAAAGAACGCGAGGAACAAGCGAAAAAGGCCACTGCCGAACTGCTTAAGGCCGCACAAATCGCACAGCGGGAAGCGGCATTGGCAACGATGTCTCCGCTGGAACAGTCAATTCAAAAAGTAATCGACGCAAAACCGCAAGGCCAACCGGATCTCACCGCGTTATTCAAGGCCTTCGAAAAAGGCCAGTGGCATGGCGATGAGAAGCGAGCAGTCGCCCTGAAATTGCAAACCCAATTGAAAGCAGCGAATAAGTGGCGCGAGACATCGGAAAAGAAAAATAAAGAAAAAGATGAGCCGTATCAAATGACGCTGGCTGTGCGCGCTGTCCTGCCCACTCCATAACGGTCGCTTGCCACCGGGCAACCACCTACTCCGTGACCACCTTCCACCTTCCCATCGCCCGCTACCGCTTCGATATCGTCGCGCTTACGCCGATTCGTCTGCCTGACTACGCGGGTAGCTTGTTGCGCGGCGCGTTCGGTCACGCGCTACGGCAAGTTGCCTGCATCACCCGCGCCAAAGACTGCGCGCCCTGCCCGCTCAAAGCCGGCTGCCCCTACACCAGCGTATTCGCACCGGGTCGCGCTGTCACCAACGACGACAAACGCACGGGCTTAGACATTCCCGCACCTTACGTCATCGAGCCACCCGCATGGGGTTTGCGCGTTGTAGACCCAGGCCAGACATTCACTTTCCATATGGTGCTCATCGGGCGTGCCATCGAACATCTTCCCATCATCACCTTGGCGTGGCAGCGCGCACTTGCCAAGGGGCTGGGTGCAGGCGATGGCACGGGCAATCTGTTGCGCGTGGTCAATGATGATGCACAAACAACGTACAGCGCGGTCGATGATGTGATTAAGAAAATCAGCGTGATTACTTCAAACGACGGCGTGTCACCGGCACCAACTGAGGCACCAACTGACGAATCTGCACTACAACAAGTTACGCTGCATTTCCAAACTCCATTACGTCTGCAACAAAACGGTCACGCCCTTGCCCCGCATCGACTCACCCCACGCGCACTCGTCATGGCCGCTGCACGCCGCAGCGCCTTGCTTGGCAAGTTTCACGGCAACGGCGAACCACAGATCGGCTGGACGCAGCTAACCATTGAAGCAAACGGTATGACCGACCAGCACCAGCTTGAATGGCGCGACTGGACACGCTTTTCGTCCAAACAAAAAACCACCATGCAACTCGGCGGTGTCGTCGGCAAATGGACACTGACAGGCAATATGGTGCAAGCACTTCCATGGCTGAAGCTTGGGCAAATGCTGCACATCGGCAAAGAAACCGTATTCGGATTAGGTCAATACCATCTCGAATACCTCACGGTGCCACCTAAGTCCGGCAGCATCGAAAAAACCTGTGAACCCACCCGCCAATTCATTGAAAGAAAGGAGAAAACCACATGACCGCAGTCAGCAAGAAGCCCTGAAAACAAAGGGATTGAGACTACCGTAGGGCGGCGTAGAGTATCACCAGTTTCCGTCAGCAAGAAGCCCTGAAAACAAAG
>JANYAW010000399.1 GCA_025361105.1 Rhodocyclaceae bacterium
CTATCAATCCCGCATATTTACGGGCGAGAATGTCGTATTCGCGACGGCGAACGAAGGGTAATTTTTCTTTCAACGCGCGACGAGTTTGGCGTAAGGGCAAGGACATCTTTACGCTTTCTTGGTACAAACAAATTCCCACAAAACATGAGAATTTGTTCCGCGCAAAGTGCGGCGAAAGCGTTTCCATTTCGCTTGCCAGCCTTGTAGTGGTGCGGCATTGAACGCTTCAGGATGAAGCGCCCATTCGTTGCGCAACAAATCAAATTGGCCGGTGAAACCATACATGCGCGCCAGCGCGTTGTCGCCACAAAAATATTCCCAAGTACCGATGGTGATGATATTGACATGGGTCGGATCGTGAAATGCAGTGGGATGCGGGAAGGCTGGGGTGACCGCGTAAAACCGTCCACCGGGTTTGAGCACGCGCGATATTTCGTTCATCAGTTCGATGAAGGGGAAACGCGTTGATTTACCCTCGGGTGTGGGCAACACGCGCGGCACATGTTCGAGAAAATCGAAGGCCGAAATGGAATCAAAACTGGAATCGGGATGCGGAATCGGTGCGAGGCTCAAATTCGCCACGCGGAAAAATTCACTTGCCGCCGATGCGGGCGCGATATCGACGCCATGCGCTTCCGTGCGCTGATACGGATTGCGCGGCGTACTGCCACAACCGATGTCGAGGTGTCGTGTCGTTATTTCTCCGCTCATCGATAACTCCACGCACCATCACGCCTGTCCATGTGTAGAGTCATGCCATGCGCGGCAAGCTCCGCTGCGCGCCAATTCGCTTCACTACGTTTGCGATTCAATTTATTGGTTTGCCTATCCCACCAATTCATGCCAAAACGCCGGTAGGCATAGCGATGATCGCCAAATTCCTTGATGCCTTGTTCGCGCTTCATTGCGCTTTGCGTAATCGACCCGAAGTGATGCAACACCGACGCGCCGACCGTGGCAACCTTAATATTTCCGCGCTTGCAACGAGCGAGAAATTCCGCATCTTCACGACCAAATAGCAAACGGTCAGTGTCAAGAAATCCTATTTTGTGAAACACATCGCGATGCACGGTGAAGCACACACCGTGGAACCAGTTCTCTCGCCTCACGTCACCCATTTCACCGACAAATTTCTGCGCAAATTCGGCCACGTCGTAATCCAATTCGCCTTCCATCAAGGCTGGGCTGACCACACCAAGGCCGAGTTTTTCTGCCGCACGTATCCCCGCTTCAATCGCGTTGTGCCCCAGCACCACATCGTTATTGAGCAGCACCACCCATTCGCTTTTGCTCGCTAAAGCACCTTGCGTCCATGCCCCGCCGCAGCCCAAATTGACGGCATTGTTAATCGAGGGAATTTGCGGATTGGCGACGAGATATTGCGCGGTTTCGTCGGTGCTGCCATTGTCGATGACCAGCAAAGATTCCACCGGCACACCAACGGCCAGCAGCGAATCAAAACACTGGCAGGTGTATTTGAGTTGATTTAAAACGGGGATGACGACGCTATACTTCATTTGGATTTCCTGTCGGATTTTTGCAGTTTATGCGATACATGACCGATTTTGAGATGCTGGAAAATCCGCCACGGCTCAGTGAGCCGGAAAGTCCAAATCAAACCCGCCACGGCTCAGTGAGCCGGAAAATCCAAATCAAAACCGCCACGGCTCAGTGAGCCGTGTCCCAGTCCCCGCCGACACCGACTTCTACCAATAGCGGAACTTTCAAATCTGCGACACCGCCCATTAGTTTGGGTAAGGCCGCTTTGACGACATCAAGTTCCGCATCCGGCACTTCAAGCACGAGCTCGTCATGCACTTGCAATATCAGTAGCGATTGGAATTTCTGCTCATCAAGCCAGCCCTGAACTGCCAACATCGCGCGCTTGATCAGATCCGCTGCCGTGCCTTGCATCGGTGCGTTAATCGCAGCGCGCTCGGCGCCCTGGCGACGGCCGACGTTGGCGCTTTTGATTTCGGGTAACCACAAGCGACGACCGAAAACCGTTTCGACGTAGCCATTGCTGCGCGCCAGTGCGCGCGTTTCTTCCATATACCTCGCAACACCGGTGTAGCGGGCGAAGTAGCGATCCATATAGGACTGCGCGGCGCTACGGTCGACGTTGATTTGCCTGGCCAGACCAAACGCGCTCATGCCGTAAATCAGACCGAAATTAATTGCTTTGGCCGCGCGGCGTTGTTCGTTGGCGACCTCGTTTAGCGGTATGCCAAAAACCTCCGAGGCCGTCGCGCGATGTACATCCTCGCCTTGCGCGAAGGCATCGAGCAGACGTGGGTCGTCGGACAAATGCGCCATGATGCGCAGTTCGACTTGCGAGTAATCGGCACTGACAATTTTGCTCCCGTGTGCAGCGATAAATGCGGAACGAATACGCCGGCCTTCCGCGGTGCGGATCGGAATATTTTGCAGGTTCGGATCGTTGGACGACAAGCGTCCGGTAATTGCTGTGGCCTGGCCGAAACTGGTGTGCACACGGCCGGTATTCGGGTTGATGGTTTTTGGCAATTTGTCGGTGTAAGTGCCTTTGAGTTTGGCAAGACTGCGGTAGGTGAGCAGCGCTTTGGGCAGCGGGTAATCTTCAGCCAATTTTTCCAACACTTCTTCGTCTGTCGATGCGCCACCGGATGGCGTTTTTTTGACTACCGGCAAACCTTGTTTGACGAACAAAATCTCGCCCAATTGCTTGGGTGAATTCAAATTGAAAGGCTGGCCGGCGAGGGCATAGGCTTCGTTTTCCAGTGCCATCAATTTAATGCCGATCTCGTTGCTTTGTTGCGCCAGCGCGGCAGCATCAATCAACACGCCGTTGCGCTCGATACGGAATAAAACTTGTGCAATGGGTAATTCCAAATCACGGTAGAGCGCTTGCAGCGCGGTCTCTTTTGCTAAATTCGCTTGCAAAACTTGAAACACACGCAGAGTGCAATCGGCATCCTCAGCGGCATAGCTGGCAGCATGCTCGACATCGACTTGGCTAAAAGAAATACGTGCCGCACCTTTGCCGGTGACATCGTCATAGCTAATCGTTTTCAGCCCGCAATGCCGCGCCGCAAGAGCACCTAAATCATGCGATTTGTCGGATTCAAAAACGTAGGATTGCAACAGCGTGTCGTCGACGATTCCCGCCAGCGCGATGCCGTGATTGGCAAAAATATGCCGGTCATATTTGAGGTTTTGCCCGAGCTTTTTGTGCGCCGTCGATTCGAGCCAAGGTCTGAGTTTTTCCAGCGTTTCAGCAAACGGCAATTGCGCAGGCGCACCGGCGTAGGAATGCATCAATGGCAAATATGCTGCGTGAACTTTTTCGCTATCCGCGATAGAAATGGCGAACGAGATGCCGACGAGCTGCGCCGTCATTGGATCCAAGCCAGTGGTTTCGGTGTCGAGCGATACGACATCGGCAGCAGTCAACCGGGCTATCCATTCGTCGAGTTTTTCGTCGGTCAGGATACATTCGTAACTGCTACGATCGAGCACTATCGTTGCTTGCAAAGGCTCCGCTTTAGTTTCATTTCCGTCAGTTGGTGCTGGTGACACGCCGTTACCGACTGGCTTGCCATCTTTCAACTCACGCAGCCAGCCCTTGAATTCAAATTGAGAAAAAAGCGCAGTAAGTTTTGCCTTGTCCTGTTCACGGGGCACCAGTTGATCCGGCGCGAATTCCAAAGGCACATCACGCACAATGGTGACCAGCTTTTTTCCCAGCGGTAAAAAATCCAAATGCTTGACCAAGTTCGCCCCCACCGCGCCACCGATGGCATTGGCATTGGCGATAACCGCATCCAGCGATTCAAATTGCGTCAGCCACTTCACCGCCGTTTTTGGACCAACTTTTTCTACACCCGGTACGTTGTCCACCGTATCGCCGACCAGCGTTAAGTAATCGACAATCTGTGTTGGCTTCACACCAAATTTCGCCAGCACCCCGGCTTCGTCGAGCACTTCGTTATTCATCGTATTGACGAGTTTCACCAGCGGCTCGACCAACTGCGCCATGTCTTTATCGCCAGTCGAAATCACGCAATGCATTCCGGCTTCCGCTGCCTGAGTGGACAGCGTGCCGATAACGTCGTCTGCCTCGACGCCATCGACCATCAACAAGGGCCAACCGCTGGCGCGGATGCACTCGTGCAGCGGGGCGATTTGCGCGGCCAAATCTTCCGGCATGTGCGGGCGATTGGCTTTGTATTGCGGATACCAATCGTCGCGAAAGGTTTTGCCTTTGGCATCAAAAACCACAGCTTTGAAATCCGCCTTATAGTCAGCTTCTAGCGTGCGCAACATCGAGAGCACGCCGCGAATTGCGCCGGTCGGATGGTTGGCAGAATTACGCAAATCGGGTAGCGCGTGGAAGGCTCGATACAGATAACTGGAGCCATCAACCAGAAGTAATGTCGGCATGGAGATTTGGCGTGAGCAAAGCGAAAAAGATACCTAGGGAATGCATAACAACAACGGCTGAGACACGTCCTGAAAACAACGCCCGTGAAGCTTGGCGGGTGTTTGGAATTATGTCAGAGTTCGTCGAAGCCACCGAGCGTTTAGGCGTTGTAAGACCCGCCGTATCTATCTTTGGCAGCGCGCGAATCACCAAGGATTCGCCTTACTACCTGCTCACCGAAACGATTGCCAAACAACTTTCTGATTCGGGCTTCGCGGTAATCTCCGGTGGCGGGCCTGGCGTGATGGAAGCCGCCAACAAAGGCGCCTTTGCTGGCAAAAGTTTGTCGGTCGGCTTGAACATTCAGTTGCCGCATGAACAAACCTCGAATCCCTACCAAGATGTATCGCAAACCTTTCGCCATTTTTTCACCCGCAAATACATGTTCGTCAAACTCGCCTCGGCCTACGTGGTGATGCCCGGCGGCTTTGGCACGCTCGACGAATTACTTGAAGCGCTGACCTTGATTCAGACCAAAAAGTCCCCACGTATCCCACTGATTTTGGTCGGCAGTGAATTCTGGGGTGGCCTAATTCTGTGGCTGAAAACACGTTTGGTTGCTGATGGAATGATTGACGCCGCAGATATGGACTTGATACAAATGATTGACTCACCCGAACAAATTGTTGCCGCCATATTTGATCATTATCAGACGCGCGGCTTTTCGCGATTGCCGGAAGAACATGAACTGTTGCTGAACCTATAAACTCCCTTCCTGCCTCCTTCATTGCACGTCACTTTTAGGATTCGCCATGCGCACTAGCACATTGTTTTTTCGTTCAGTCGGTCTGACATTTTTGCTCGCTACCAGCTTGCTGGGTTTCCAAGCCGCTGCGCAAGACCGACCGGCAAACTTGATTCCGATACCGGCAATTCCACCGCCACCGCCAGGCATGGTCGCCGACGATCTGGAACCGCAAGTCACTATCACCAAGCACGGCGATGACAAGGTCGAAGAACACCGCGTTAACGGCAAACTGTACATGATGAAAATTACCCCTAGCCATGGTGTGCCGTATTATTTAGTCGACGAAAAAGGCGATGGTAATTGGGCGCCCAAAGACACGGCAGATGCTGCGCATTTGCGCGTGCCAATGTGGGTTATTGGGACGTTTTGATTGCGTATTGACAGCGGCGAAGCAGGGATTTCGCAAAGCATACTTTGCGACGGCTTAGGGTCGGCTGTGCAAAGCCGACAATGCGCACCATTCCAACTGGCATCTCAATGAGTGAACTAAACGTCGCTAGCCTAGGCCAGGTTTTCACACCGCCTGCCATCGTCGCGCGCATGCTGGCGCTGCGAAGAAACAAAGGTCGTGTGCTCGATCCGGCTTGTGGCAATGGTGCGTTCTCCAAGCAAATCCCCGGCTGCGTGGCGATAGAACTCGACCCGGTGCACTGTCCGCACGAGGCAAAGAACATCGATTTTTTTGCTTACCCCGAAGCGCAAAAATTCAGCACCATCATTGGTAATCCGCCCTACGTCAAAGCTCGCGATATCTTGCCCGCCACCCGCAGCCATGTACGCTCGCGCTTGCTCGATGGACACGCCAATTTATATCTGCATTTCATCGAAAAATGTGTGCGCCAGCTTGAAGCGGGTGGCGAACTTATCTTCATCACACCGCGCGATTTTCTCAAAGCCACCGGTGCGAAAAAGCTCAACACCTGGCTGTTCGACCACGGCACGATTACGGATTTTGAAGACTTGGGCGACGCCAAAATTTTTGATGGCGCGACACCCAATTGCGCGATTTGGCGTTATGAAAAAGGCAATCTCTCGCACAAACTAAATGATGGCCGACGGATGACACAATCAGGCGGGCAATTGATGTTTGCGCGGGGGATTTACAACGTTCCGCTGCAAGAAGTGTTCGTTGTCAAAGTCGGCGCAGTGTCGGGTGCCGACGAGATTTTTTCCGAGCCGGAATTTGCCAACACTGATTTTGTTTGTTCGCACACGGCGACCAGCGGTGCGACGCGACCGATGATTTATCTGGATCGCGAAGGCCCCATTGCGTATTTGGAAATGTTCAAGCAACGCCTGCTGGCGCGACGCGTGACCAGGTTTGACGAGAGCAATTGGTGGAAATGGGGGCGGCGTCATTTCGCCTCCAATGCGCCACGAATTTACGTCAACCAAAAAACGCGCAACGCCCGCCCGTTTTTTCGTCATACCTGCAACAACTATGATGGCGCAGTGTTGGCCTTGTTTCCCCATCGCAGCGAACTTTCCTTGACCCAACTCAAGCGGCTTACCGAACTACTGAACGATGTCGATTGGGACGAACTCGGGTTCGTTTGTGACGGTCGCTATTTGTTCGCGCAACGCAGTCTCG
>JANYAW010000076.1 GCA_025361105.1 Rhodocyclaceae bacterium
GTTTGTTTCATCAGCACCAACTGACGAAATGCATGCTCAACCAGCCAGCGCCAGCAAGCCATTGACCAAATAGAAAAATCCCAAGGTCAGCACCGTCCACTTCGTCCAATTGCGAAAATCTTGGTCATTAATCCTGTCAAGCACGCCACGCGAGAGCGTCGTACCGCCAAACGCCAGAGCTATCATGCTGACCGCGAGCCACGGATCGACGCTCACGTTGGTTGCGACGATGCCGCCGAAGTAAACAACTTTTAAAAAATGGCCGCAGCTTTGCGTAACAGCCTTTGTCGCCACGACTTGCTGTCGCGTCATTTTGCTGCGCACGAAGAACACATCGAGAATCGTCCCCGACACACCGGCTGCAAGTTGGAGCGCAGTGCACACCAACCCACAGCCAAACGGATGACCGCGTCGCTCGACGTTTAGATGCAAGCTTTCGGGGAGCATCAAGCCGACAAACGGGGTAAGACCGAGGACGATATAGGCGACCGGTTTGCTGACCACAAATTGCACGAGGGCGAATACAAACAAGGCCACCAATGCGCCAGCAAAATAGCCAAGAAAAATCTGCTTATCAATATGCACTCGCCATAACCAAGCCCGCCAGCCGTTGGCGGCAAATTGCGTGATGCCATGCAACATCATCGCCAGCGGCACACTCACCAGCGCCAGCAGCACACCCATCAGGATCATTCCACCGGCCATGCCGAGAATGCCTGAGATGAACGAAGTCACCAGCGCGGTGACAGCGAGTATGGAAAAAACAAATAGGGAAGTCATAAAAGAGCGCTGATAACGCGCCAATTACTGCTGCGATTGTGCGCCCTGTTGCTTTACCGCTTCCTCCACCGCCACCCCCGCCGCGCCTTCCATCCAGGCTTCCGGCGCGCGGCGCAAATCTAGCGTAAGCGGGTAATCGGGGTTCCGCCCTTCACGTCGCACGTGCATTAGTCCTGCCGTGTGGCCGTGATTCCAAAACCGCACGACGCGGCGCGATTCAGCTTCATTCGCGTTGACCGGAAAGCGTTCGGAGTTAAGGCCGCCAGGGTGCGAGACATGATAGGTGCAACCGCCTATGGAGCGGCCGCTCCACGTATCGACCAGGTCGAACACCAAAGGCGTATGCACCGCAATGGTCGGATGTAATCCAGACGGCGGACACCACGCACGATAGCGCAGGCCGGCCACATATTCGCCGCGCACTCCCGTGGGCGAAAGCGGCAGCGGGCGGCCATTGCAGGTGAGTACATGGCGCGTGTCGTTCATGTGGCGCAGCTTGATTTGCATACGCTCGACCGAGGAGTCCACATAGCGTGCCGTGCCGCTGGCGGCAACTTCTTCGCCGAGCACATGCCATGGCTCGATGGCTTGGCGCAATTCGATTTCTATGCCGTTGTAGACCGCGCTGCCGTAACGCGGGAAGCGGAATTCGAAGAAGGCCGCGAACCAGTCAATTGAAAACGCATAACCGGCGCGCTGCAGGTCTTGCACCACATCCGTCATGTCCTGAGCCACAAAGTGCGGCAGCATGAAACGATCATGGAGTTCGGTACCCCAGCGCTTGAGTTTTGATTGATATGGTTGCTGCCAAAAGCGCGCCACCAATGCACGAATCAACAGCATTTGCAGCAAGCTCATTTGTGCGTGTGGCGGCATCTCAAAACCGCGAAACTCAAGCAGACCGAGACGACCGGTAGCACTGTCCGGTGAATACAGCTTGTCAATGCAAAACTCTGCTCGATGCGTGTTGCCCGACAAATCGATCAGGAGATTGCGCAGCAGTCGATCGACCAGCCACGGCGCCAGCGTTTCTTTCCCGGGCTGAAGCCGCTCGGCCATTTGTTGAAAGGCGATTTCCAGCTCGTACAGGCCTTCGTGACGCGCTTCGTCGACGCGTGGTGCCTGACTGGTAGGGCCGATGAACATTCCGGAAAACAGGTAGGACAGAGCCGGGTGATTTTGCCAATAGGCAATCAGACTCATCAGCAAATCCGGTCGGCGCAGGCAGGGGGAATCGGCCGGCGTAGCTGCGCCCAGCACGATGTGATTGCCGCCGCCGGTACCCGTGTGGCGGCCATCGAGCATGAATTTTTCTGCGCCAAGACGAGTCAGACGCGCTTCTTCATACAGTGTGCGGGTGTTCTCCACCAGTTGTGACCACGAGCTTGCCGGGTGAATATTGACTTCAATCACGCCAGGGTCGGGCGTGATTTTGAATTCTTTCAGGCGCGGGTCGGACGGCGGCGTGTAACCTTCAAGACGCAGCTGTAACTTCAATCTTGCTGCCGTGGTTTCGATGGCGGTGATCAGGTCAACAAAGTCTTCGAGCAAGACGACCGGTGGCAGAAAAACGTGTATCACGCCTAGCCGCACTTCGACACACAAAGCGGTGTGCACGATTTCGCGCGGGTCGTAATCCTTGCTCAATGACCTGGGTGATTTCTTCGCGCTGTCGCGCGTAATGTCTTTTGCCGACGGATTGCAAGCTGGCAGATCGCCACGCACATCAAAGGGATCGCGAGCGTGTTCCTTTTCCATTTCATCCGGCGCGACCCATGGCAGGGATGCCAACGGCAAACGCAGCCCCAGCGGTGAGTCGCCCGGGATCAGATACAAATGCCGGCGTCGTAAGGGCCAGGTGCTGGAACGAAAATTGGCGCGCGATGCCTGGCTCAGATCGTCTCCACTATCGGCTGCGCGGTTCTTTTCGTCGGTATCGGCTTTCACTGACTCCGCTTCCGGATTCCGACTGTCACCGGAAGGGCGTAGCCTCTTGATAATCGGGTTGCGGT
>JANYAW010000090.1 GCA_025361105.1 Rhodocyclaceae bacterium
TGTCTTTGAACGCCAAGGTGGGGCCGTGAAACAGTTCTTGCGTCCAGAGATTGGTGTCGAGTTGCACCAGGGGGGCGACGGCGGGGTGGCCGAAATTGGCGTAGGCCTCGTGGCAGAGGCGTTGCAGGGTGGGGAAGGCGATGGACGTGCCGACAAACGGTTGCATCACCCGCGCCGCTAGCCCGGATTTCGCCAGCTCAGAACACGAGTCATCAATCGACGCCGCATCGTAATTCGGCGCTTGCCCACCGCGCAAAATTAAATGGCAATCCTCGTTACCGTTGGTCGACACAATGGCCGAATGTCCGGCCTTGGTTACCGACAGGAAATGGTGTGGGCTGGCCGCTGCTTTAATCGCATCAACCGCGATGCGAATATTGCCGTCGGTGCCGTTTTTGAAGCCCACCGGACACGACAAACCGGATGCCAGTTCGCGATGCACTTGCGATTCAGTGGTGCGCGCACCAATCGCGCCCCAGCTAATCAAATCAGCCGTGTATTGCGGCGTAATCGTATCGAGAAATTCAGTGCCACACGGCAAGCCAAGTTCATTGATGTCCCACAGAAGTTTGCGCGCCAAGCGCACGCCTTCGTTAATCTTGAAACTGCCGTCCATGCGCGGATCGTTAATCAGACCTTTCCAACCGACTGTCGTGCGTGGTTTCTCAAAATACACGCGCATCACAATGAGCAGGTCAGTGGCATAGTGCAAACGCGCCGCCTGCAACTTCTTTGCGTATTCCATCGCGGCATCGTAATCATGGATCGAGCAGGGTCCAACCACCACCACCAAGCGATCATCCGCACCATGCAAAACGCGATGCAAAGCCTGACGCGCCTCATAGGTGGTCGCGGCAGAAATATCCGTGGGCGGAAATTCACGCAGCACATGCATAGGCGGCGAGAGTTCCTTAATCTCGCGAATTCGAACGTCGTCGGTAATGTGTTTCATGAGTGTCTTGGGAGGAAAAATTGTTGGGCTGAATTCTACCGGAGCGATGCTATGCGGCTTGCGTGGCTGCAATCTGACGATGCGAAATTTGCTGCAACAGCAGCAGCATTCCACGAATTACAATCTCTACTCGAATTCAAGCACCGTCAATGAAAACCATCATGTCGTCAATAAATTTTGTCAGCGGAATGAATATCCAGTGAGTGCGGCCAGATTGAGCGTGCAACCGGTAATACTTTGCGGCGGTGCGGGAACGCGGCTTTGGCCGCTTTCGCGGGCGGGGTTTCCCAAGCAATTTTTATGTCTGACTGGCGATCAAAGTTTGTTTCAACAAGCCGTGCAGCGCTTAAGCGAGTTGTCTGCTGACGATCTTGATCTGGCCAAGCCCTTGGTGGTTTGCAATGAAGATCACCGGTTTTTGGCTTTGGAACAATTGCGCGAAATTGCGGCTGCACCAACGGCTTTGTTGCTTGAACCGGTGGCGCGCAATACGGCGGCGGCGCTGAGTTTGGCAGCGCTTGCTGCGATGGAAACTGCGGCGGGTACTGACGCGATTTTGGTGGTCGCGCCGTCGGATCATGCAGTGGCCGATGTGGCTGCATTTACACAGGCGATGCAATCAGCGATTCGTGAAGCGGCAAAAAATTCCATCGTGATTTTGGGTGTCAAGCCTGATCGTCCTGAGACTGGTTATGGTTACATTCACGCATCGTCTAACGGCGTGCTACCAGCACCAACTGGCGAATCGCTCGTCGTCGAAGCCTTCGTCGAGAAACCCGATCTCGCTACTGCGCAAACTTACCTTGTAGACGGAAATTATTTTTGGAACGCTGGCATGTTCGTGCTCAAGGCTTCGGTGTGGATGGCCGCGCTTGAAGTCTTTCGCCCCGACATTGCCACCGCGACACGTCTTGCGTGGGCGACACGGACGACGGATCAAAGTTTCGTCCGGCCGGGTAAGGCCGAGTTCGCTGCTGTGCCATCCGAGTCGGTCGATTACGCGGTGATGGAGCGCTGTCCGGGCAGTCAATTCCCGATTCGCATGGTGCCACTGACTGCCGGTTGGAGCGACCTTGGCGCGTGGGATGCCGTATGGCAAATTGCACACAAAGACGCGGCGGGCAATGCCAGTGTGGGCGATGTGATGATCAGCGCCGGGCAGCACAATTTAGTGCATGCGACGAGCCGTTTGGTAAGCCTCGTCGGTGTTGATAATCTGGTAGTAATCGAGACAGCGGATGCTGTTTTGGTGGCCGACCGAGGCCGCGCGCAAGAGGTTAAGGTGATTGTTGAAACGCTGCGGGCGCAAAGCCGC
>JANYAW010000101.1 GCA_025361105.1 Rhodocyclaceae bacterium
CAGCAAGACTTCTGGTTTGACTGCCACACCCCGTGCAATGCAAAGCCGTTGTTGCTGTCCGCCGGAAAGACTCATACCGCTTTGCTGGAGTTTGTCTTTGACTTCGTCCCACAACGCGGCCTTTTTTAATGCCCATTCGACACGCTCTTCCATATCGTTACGCGACAAGCGCTCGTGCAACTTCACGCCAAAAGCAATGTTGTCATAGATCGACATCGGAAACGGCGTGGGTTTCTGGAAGACCATGCCGACCTTGGCACGCAGGCGATTCAAATCAACGCCACGAGCCAATATGTTTTGTCCATCAAGCAGTAACTCTCCCGTTGAATGCTGCTCGGGATAGAGGTCGTACATTCGATTCACTGTGCGCAGCAAGGTCGATTTACCACAGCCCGAAGGACCAATAAACGAGGTGATCTTTCGTTCGTAGATGTCCAGGTTGATATTCTTCAACGCGTGATATTTCCCGTAATAAAAATCGAAATTACGGAACTGAATTTGCGCTTTGAGCGCAGGCGACATGTCACTGGTCGGTAAAGTTTTTTCTTCTATCATGGTCAGGTCGACTCAAAGTTTATGTTTTTCGCGAAAGACCACGCGGGCGAGAATATTCAATCCCAATACGCCCATCGTAATCAGAAACACACCCGCCCAAGCGAGTTCCTGACAGTCCTTGAAAGGACTCATGGCGAATTTGAAAATGGTGACGGGTAAATTAGCCATCGGTTCATTCATGTTCAGACTCCAGAACTGATTCGATAGCGCGGTAAAAAGCAGCGGTGCGGTTTCGCCCGCAATCCGTGCAACGGCTAACAAAATGCCGGTGATGACGCCAGCCGCCGAGGCACGCAGGGTCACTCGCATGACTACCACCCAAGTTGGCGCGCCAAGCGCGTAGGCCGCTTCGCGCAAGCTGTTGGGAACAAGTTTGAGCATGTTCTCGGTGGTTCTCACCACCACAGGAATAACAATCAGCGCCAGTGCTACAACGCCGGACAGTGCAGAGAATTTACCCACTTGTGCGACGTAAATCGCGTAGACAAATAAGCCAATCACAATCGAAGGTGCGGAGAGCAACAAATCGTTGATAAAACGAGTCGCGCTTCCCAACCACGTGCGCTGGCCAAATTCAGCCAAATAAATGCCCGCGAAAACCCCAATCGGCGTGCCCAGCAACGTTGCCGAACCAACCAGAATCGTGCTGCCGACAATTGCATTGAGCAGGCCGCCATCGGAGGCCCCGGGAGGCGGTGTCATTTTGGTGAACAGATTGGCCGAAAGCCCCGCGAGGCCGAGATCAAGCGTGGTCCATAAAATCCAGATTAGCCAAAATAAGCCGAAGGCCATCGCCAACATTGACATGGTTAGTGCGACTTGATTGGCGATTTTTCGCTGAGTTGAGAGCGTAATCATTTATCGCTAAGTATTTGTTCCATCCTGCCGCGATAAGCGCAACAGAAGGATTTTTGAAAACACCAGCACCGCCAGTGTGATTAGAAAAAGTATCAAACCCAGCTCTATCAGCGACGCGGTATACAACCCCGGTGTCGCTTCAGAAAACTCATTGGCCAGCACTGAGGTGATGCTGTTGCCCGGCTCGTACAAGGATGCACTACTGAGAAAATTCGAATTGCCGATAACGAATGTGACCGCCATCGTTTCACCCAAGGCGCGGCCAAGTCCGAGCATGATGCCGCCTATGACACCGGCGCGGGTGTAGGGCAAAACGACGTTCCAGACCACTTCCCAAGTGGTGCAGCCCAGCCCGTAAGCGGACTCTTTAATCATCGTTGGCGTGACTTCGAACACATCACGCATGACGGCGGAAATGAACGGAATAATCATGATGGCAAGAATGATTCCCGCCGCAAGAATTCCGATACCAATCGGCGTTCCTTGAAACAAAGCGCCGACCAATGGCAAGTGGCCGATTGTCTTCGTCAGCAGCGGCTGTATATGCTCTGAGAATATCGGCGCAAAGATAATCAGCCCCCACATCCCATAGACGATGGAAGGAATTGCCGCGAGCAATTCAATAGCCGTTCCCAGGGGGCGACGCAACCATACCGGAGAGAGTTCAGTCAGAAAAAGTGCAATACCAAAACTTACCGGAACCGCGATGATCAGGGCGATGATTGAGGTGGCCAAGGTGCCGTAAATCGGAATCAGCGCACCGAAACGCTCCATCGGCGGATTCCACTCTTTACTCCACAGAAACTCAAAGCCAAAACGCTCGATGGACGGCCATGCGCCGATAAACAAGGACGCAATAATTCCGGCCAGCATAAGCAGTGTCAAGGCTGCAAACGCGCGCGACAGGTTGAAGAAAATTACGTCACCAATCTGTCGGCGCGATTCCCGTACTGTCGACACAGTTGTCGATGCTTCAGCAGAAACGGATGTCGAGCTCATAGTCGTATTAGGTGATTGGAAAGCTCACGCTGCAAGCAACGTGAGGCAGTTTTATCTTCGCTCTACTTTCCAGTCCAAACCGGTTTACCTGAAGCATCCTTGATGTTGGCCCACGACGCATGTATCAACTTAATCAGACTATCCGGCAACGGCACATAGTCCAATTCCGTAGCCAATTTTCCGCCGTTTTTGTAGCTCCACTCAAAGAACTTCAAGGACTCAGCGCCCTGCGCAGGTTTGTCTTGAAGCTTGTGCATCAAGATGAAAGTTGCGCCGGAAATCGGCCACGAATCTTTGCCGGGTGCATTGGTGAGAATTTCATAGAAGGCCGACTTGGTCCAATCCGCACGCGCAGCAGCGGCCTTAAAAGTCGTGTCATCCGGCAGTGGATAATTGCCATCGGCATTTTGCAACAGCGTGTAGGTCATCTTGTTTTGCAAGGCATAGGCGTACTCGACGTAGCCAATCGCACCGGGGATTCGTTGCACGAACGCAGACACGCCTTCGTTACCTTTTCCACCGAGACCGGTCGGCCATTGCACCGCAGTGCCTTCGCCAACTTTTTGCTTCCACTCGTCACTCACTTTTGACAAATAATTGGTGAAAATGAACGTGGTACCTGAGCCATCAGCGCGACGAACTACAGCGATTGCACTGTCCGGCAATTGAACTTTGGGATTCAAATCAGCCAGCGCTTTGTCGTTCCACTTGACAATTTTTCCTAGAAAAATGTCCGCCAAAAGCGTGCCAGTCAAACGAATTTCGCCGGATTTGATGCCGGGAAGATTAACGACGATAACCTCACCGCCGATCACGGTCGGAAACTGCACCAGACCGTCTTTCTCCAAAGCCTCGGGCTTCAACGGCATATCGGAAGCACCGAAATCAACCGTTTTAGCGGTGATTTGTTTGATGCCGCCACCAGAGCCGATCGATTGATAGTTAATTTTGTTGCCGCTGGCTTTCTGATACGCATCTGCCCATTTTGCATAAACTGGTGCCGGAAACGATGCGCCGGCACCGGTCACTTCGGCGGCATGTAGTGAGCAAGAAAGTGTCGCGACGATGCTTGCAACAGTAGCTAATTTCAGGGGTGAGAACATAGTGGCCTCGCTTAATTGAATTTGGAGAACTCAGTTTATGTATTCAATGTGACATGAATGTGACACGCCCTAGAATGATGCGCAGACATCGTTCCAACGCTCGCTTTAGGCCAAACAGAAATGAGTAGCGGGTCAATAGGTCAGCACGAATCACACAATTTTTTATGCACATCGCTCGCCAACCAAAATCTATTTCCTTGATTGCATCAACATTACGAATCGTCGGCGCGGTGATTCGCCTGCTGTTGGTTGGAATCATGCTGGCGTGTTGTTTGTTGCATATTGCGTTGTTCTACGCTCGCGCGAACGTAGCGGCGCGACAGAAAATGGTGAGCGATTGGGCCAATCGGCTGTTGTATTTGCTCGATACGAAGGTGGACTTTCAGTCGGCAGATGACCAAGTTCATTTATCCAGTGGATTGATGGTCTGCAATCACATTTCATTCATCGATATCTTTGTCATCAATTCGGTACTGCCCTCGCCTTTCGTGGCCAAAAGCAATATCGCTTCATGGCCATTCATCGGCTGGTTGGTGGCGCGCACCGGCACCGAATTCATTCAGCGTGGCAGTAAAACCGCTGCACATCAAACACAGCAGCGGATTACGGCGCGGCTCGCCGCAGGCGAACGATTCGCAATTTTTCCGGAAGGCACGACCAGCAGCGGCGCTCAGGTTTTGCCGTTTCATGCGGCATTGTTTCAAAGCGCTGTTGATTCGGCGGCATCGCTGCATTGTCTCAGTTTGAGCTATCACGATGCCACTGGCGCACGCAGCGAAGCACCAGCGTTTCTTGGCGAGATGAGCTTGTTGCGTTGCATGTTTAACATCGCCGCAGCAGGCGGGCTGACGGCGCGGCTAAATGTGCTGCCAAGCGAAATTCACCCCGAGCAAAATCGTCGGCAATTAGCGCATCGCGCGCAACATCGCATCGCGGCGGCGGTGGCGCTACTTAACGACGCATCACCTGAGTCATGACCCCCATCGACATCAGCGAAAAATCCGGCGTACGTTATTTGCACTTCGGCTCGGAATGGATACAAGGCGCGATGCGAGTCGCGCGCCCCTATACACTTGAACTCGAGTACACCCGCGAGATGATGTTGCCGCTGCTAATGTATCCGCACGACTGGCCAAAACGCGTACTGCTGATCGGCCTGGGTGCTGGCTCGCTGTTGAAATTTTTGTGGCGCTATCGACCACAAGCGCAATTCACCGTAGTGGAAATCGATCCACGCATTGAAGCCGCCGCACGGCAATTCTTCAAACTACCTGACGACCCGGCGCGAATCAAAATTCGTATTGCCGACGGGGCAGATTTCATTGCTGTCGCGAAACAAAAATTCGACTTGATTTTGGTCGACGGTTTCGATGCCAAAGCGCGTGCCAATCGTTTGGATTCGGTGCCGTTTTATTTGAATTGCAAAGCGCATCTCGCTGATGAGGGAATGCTCTGCGTGAATCTTTTGTCACGCCGTCGTGACTACGCCGCCAGCAAAAAACGCCTTGTTGAAGCTTTCGACGGACACGTGATTGTGTTTCCGTCCAATGATGCCGGCAATGCGATTGCGTTGAGTGTTTTGAACGGCGTGTCACCAGCACCAACTGGCGAGGAACTCGCTGACGCGGCACGTGCATTGCACCAGGACACAGGATTAAATTTGCTGCCGCAACTCTCGCGCATTGCCAGCGCGGGATGTTTCACAGGTGGTGTGTTGAGAATTTAAGGCTGAGTCATCGCAAAAAATTAAGCCACCGCCAAAACGTGCCCAACCAAGCCGGTCCAATAGCGAATCCCAAGCGGAATAATTTCATCGTTGAAATCGTAGTAGGCATTGTGCAGCATGCAATTGCCTTCGCTGCCGCCGTTGCCCAGCCAGATGTAGCAACCAGGTGCGGCTTGAGCCAGGTAGGCGAAATCTTCTGCGCCCATGCTGGGTTGCAAATTGGTGTGCACGTTGCTGTCGCCGACCACGCGCCGCGCCACGATACGGGCGATTTCTGATGGTGCCGGCGCATTGATTGTTGGCGGGTAACCTCGGTGGTAATCGACATTGATGCTCACACCATAAGTCGCTTCGATGCCGGTGCAGATGCGTCGAAAACCGGTCTCGGTGGCCTGCTGCACCGCCGGATCCATCGTCCTGACGGTGCCGCCGAGTATCGCGACTTCGGGTAGGACATTGTCGGCGGTGCCAGCATGAAAACGCGTCACGCTAACGACCACGGGATCAAGCGGATCGCGGCTGCGCGAGACCAAGGATTGCAGCGCACTCACCAAGGCACTACCCGCCACCACCACATCGACCGCTTGATGCGGCATCGCCGCGTGACCGCCACGACCAGTAATCTCAATTTCAAAGCTATCGGTGCCTGCCATCGCCGCACCTTCGATGACGCCAATTTGCCCCACCGGCATGCCCGGCCAGTTATGCAAACCAAACACCATCTGCATCGGGAAGCGCTCGAACAATCCTTCTTCCACCATCACACGGCCACCGCCATCGCCTTCTTCGGCAGGTTGAAAAATCAAATGCACGGTGCCGTCAAAAGCATTGGTTTTTTGCATCGCCACCAGCGCTTCGGCAGCACCGAGCAGCATCGAAGTGTGACCGTCATGGCCGCAGGCGTGCATGAGTCCGGGATTTTTTGAATGATGTGCAAAGGTGTTTAGTTCGGCCAACGGCAAAGCATCCATGTCGGCGCGCAGCCCAATCGCGCGCGAACTATTGCCTGCTTTGATGCTCGCCACCACGCCGGTTTTGGCGATGCCGCGATGCACCGTCAGACCCAGGTTTTCGAGATAGTCAGCGACTTTTCTGGCAGTCCGAACTTCGTTGAACGATAGCTCGGGATGCGCGTGAATGTCGCGCCGGAACGCAGAAATTCGCGTGCTGAGTTCGGGTAACAAGGCGTTCAACAGATCGTGCGTCATAGGCTGGCTTTCACAAAATGTCATAGACGCAATCCTAGCCGGAATTTGCCCTTTGCGCGCTTTGTGTGCTTGGTGCCTTCTATGCCCTTTAGAATGAATCATGATTTTGCTCAACACCGCCGAACTTAGAAACATCGAGGCGCAGCATGGAACTGCCGCGACTGTTGGCTCGTTTTCATTGATGGAACGCGCGGGTGGTGTCGCGGCGTGCATGGCGCAAACTTTGTGCGCGCCGAACGCAAGCGTGTTGGTCTGTGCTGGCCCAGGCAATAACGGCGGCGATGCCTTTGTGCTCGCCCGCGAACTGCACCGACACGGGCGCAGAGTAGTGGTGCATTTTTCAGCTGATGCAAAGACTTTGCCCAATGACGCTCGCGTTGCGCATCGTCGTTGCGTCGACGCCGGCGTGGACATTCGTCAGACGATTCCAGCAGGTGAATATGACCTCGTCGTTGATGGCCTTTTCGGTATCGGATTAACTCGCCCGATTGTGGGTGAATATGCCGAATTGATTGCTCGCATCAATGCCTTCGGTGGCCCCGTGTTGGCGCTGGATATTCCTAGTGGACTGAATGCCGATAGTGGTGGCGTGCTGGGCTGCGCGGTGCACGCGACACATACGCTGACTTTTATCGCCGCCAAACCCGGCCTGTTTACGCAAGACGGGCCGGATCATTGCGGGGCGATTCAGGTCGACAACTTGGGACTAAACATCGCCAGCGGAAACGGTGCGATTTTGACCCGCGCCGACTACCTCAATTGCCTGCGTCCGCGCCTGCACAATACGCACAAGGGAAGCAACGGTTCGCTGGCGGTGATTGGCGGCGCGCAAGGCATGATCGGTGCAGCAGTCTTGGCCGCGCGCGCCGGATTGCAACTCGGCGCAGGGCGTGTCTTCGTCGGCACGCTGGCAACGATGGCGGTGGATGTGGGGCAAGCCGAATTGATGTGGCGTAGCGTTGATGAAGCGCTCGAAAACGGCACGGCGTTGGTGCTGGGACCGGGGCTTGGTTTATCTGCCGAAGCATTCGCCATCACACGGCGTGTCACCAGCACCAACTGGCGAAACGATGTGCAAGTTCCAATCCCCCTGTTACTCGATGCCGATGCTTTAACGCTCATCGGCGCGCATCCGGTGTTGGCAAGAAATCTTGCGCGTCGCAATGCGCCAACCGTCCTCACACCGCACCCCGCCGAAGCTGCACGTTTGTTGCAATGCGAGACGGCGCAAATCCAAGCCGATCGCGTCGGCAGCGCGCTGAAACTAGCGCGGCAATTCAACGCCGTCGTCGCGCTCAAAGGTTGCGGCACGGTGGTAGCAAATCCCGATGGTCGCTGGCGCATCAATACCTTGGGCAATCCTGGCCTTGCCAGTGGTGGCACTGGCGATGTGCTGGCTGGCATGACCGGCGCATTGCTCGCACAAGCTTGGCCGGCATGGGAGGCGCTGTGTGCAGCGGTACAACTGCATGGCGCAGCGGCAGATGCCTGCGTGGCGCAAGGCAGCGGGCCGATAGGATTGACTGCCAGCGAGCTAATCTTGCCGACGCGTGCATTGCTTAATCGCTGGATTGCCGCAAAAACGCAACACTAGATAAGTTTCGATCCGCGCATCGACAAAACATTCGGCGGCGCGGCAAAAGAATCGGCGCGCGAGACATCCCAAAATACTTTAAACGCGGGCAAGTCGGTGACTGAGCCTAGCAGTTCGCCGGGCTTGGCCCACGTGTGCAAGGCCGCCAAGGATCTCACTTCAGTCGACGAGACACGCCGGATGACGTGTTCGGGGCCGAGCTGATTCGGATGATTCAAGCCCGCCGCCGCGAGCAATTCCTTCAAAGCGACCAAGGTGGTGCGATGAAAATTAAATACCCGCTCGGCCTTGTCCGGCACCACCAGCGCGCGCATGCGTCGCGGATCTTGCGTCGTCACCCCTGTCGGGCAGTGTCCTGTATGGCAGGTCTGCGCTTGCAAGCAGCCCAAGGCAAACATGAAACCGCGCGCGGCGTTACACCAGTCCGCGCCCATCGCGCAAGTGCGGGCGATGTCGAACGCGGTGACGATTTTGGCCGACGCACCGATCTTGATTCGCGAGCGCAAATTGACCCCGACCAAAGTGTTATGCACCAACATCAAGGCTTCACGCATCGGCGCGCCGACGTGATCGGTGAACTCCAGCGGCGCAGCGCCGGTGCCACCTTCACCACCATCGACGACAATAAAGTCCGGCGTGATACCAGTCTCCAACATCGCTTTGACCACGCCGAACCATTCCCACGGATGACCGATTGCCAGCTTCATACCGACTGGTTTTCCGCCGGACAATTGACGCAGTTTGGCGATGAAATGCATCAACTCAAGCGGTGTCGAGAACGCCGAATGTGAAGCCGGTGAAACACAATCAACTCCGAGCGGAACGCCGCGCGCCTCGGCAATTTCCGGGGTAACTTTGGCACCGGGCAAGACACCGCCGTGGCCCGGTTTCGCGCCTTGAGATAGTTTGATTTCTATCATCTTGACTTGCGGCGAGGCGGCATTTTCGGCGAACTTATCAGCGTCAAATCCGCCCTGCGGATTACGACAACCGAAATAGCCGGAGCCAATTTCCCACGTTAAATCACCGCCGTTTTGTCGGTGATAACACGACACCGAACCTTCGCCTGTATCGTGATAAAACTTGCCGCGCCGCGCGCCCTCGTTGAGCGCCAAAATCGCATTGGCCGACAGCGCCCCAAAGCTCATTGCCGAAATATTAAATATGCTGGCCGAATACGGCTGAGTGCAATCCGGCCCGCCAATCAGAATCCGAAAGTCGTGATCGGCGATGTGGCTTGGTGCCATCGAATGATTGATCCATTCGTAGTGCGGCTGATACACGTTGAGCTGCGTACCAAACGGCCGTTTGTCGACCACGCCTTTGGCGCGCTGATAAATAATCGAGCGTTGCGCGCGCGAATAGGGCAGCTCTTCCGAATCCGCTTCGATGAAATATTGGCGAATTTCCGGGCGAATAAATTCAAAGAAAAAACGGAAATGCGCGATGACCGGATAGTTGCGGCAAATCGATTGCCGGCGCAAGAAATAATCAACAAAGCCGAGATACGTCAGCCCGCCGAATGCCGCTCCCGGAACCAGCCACCACAGCGAAACCGGTGCCAGCGCAACGCACCCAATACACAAAATAGCGCAGCTTGCCCACGCCCAATAACGTTGCGCGATGACGGCATCCAGAGCATTTAGCATGGTGACCTCCTGTTTGTCCGATGGGGTTCATTCGGGATGTTTTTCGCCACAGTCTATACGTGTATTTCCAATTCGATAAGCAGCTTCGCCTTGCGGCGCGCATTGCCTCGCGCATTGATTCAATCATCGTCGTCTGCAAGTGCGAATGGTAAACTCACCCGCTCTTGGACTCTCGGTTTTTGTCATGACGCAACTCTCGGCGCATCTTTCTGATTCATTGCGTACAGAAGTTAAAAAAAACGCGCGCGATGCGCTGGCCGAAGACCTCGGCAGCGGCGATCTCACTGCGCAACTCTCGCCCGCCGGTCGACGGTCGCGCGGTACCGTCATCACCCGTGAAGCAGCGGTCGTCGCAGGCACCGCCTGGTTCGACGCCTGCTTCCAGCAATTGGACAAAACCGCGCAGATTCGTTGGCACGTTGCCGATGGCGAAGCAGTGCGCGCCGAGCAAGCCTTGTGTGAAGTCGAAGCCGATACCCGCGCTTTGCTCTCCGCCGAACGCGCCGCGCTGAATTTCTTGCAATTACTTTCTGCCACCGCAACCGTTACTCGTCGATACGTTGATGCGGTGGTCGGCACGCGCGCGGAAATCGTCGACACCCGCAAGACACTTCCTGGCCTGCGTCTCGCCCAAAAATATGCGGTGCGTTGCGGCGGTGGAACCAATCATCGGCTTGGTCTGTATGACGGCATCCTGATTAAGGAAAACCACATCATGGCCGCTGGCGGTGTGAGTGCCGCACTGATCGCTGCGCGTGGGCTGGCAAACGAAAATGTGTTCATCCAAATTGAAGTCGAAACGCTGACGCAGCTTGACGAAGCGCTGACTGCCGGTGCCAAACTCATCTTGCTCGACAACATGGATTTGCAGGAGATGGCAAAAGCCGTGCATATCACCAACGGTCGCGCCAAACTCGAAGCCTCAGGCGGTGTGCGTCTCGACACTGTTCGCGCGATTGCCGAGACGGGTGTCGACCGCATTTCAATCGGCAGCCTGACCAAAGACATCAGCGCTATCGATCTTTCGCTACGCCACAGCGAAGGCTGATAAAATCCGCGCCCTGCTTCGCAAACAACGGCGTTGCAGTAGTGCAATACCAACGCGGAGAGGTGGATGAGTGGTTTAAGTCGCACGCCTGGAAAGCGTGTGTAGGTTCATAGCCTACCGTGGGTTCGAATCCCACCTTCTCCGCCACAAACTTGTCGCTTTTGCTTTCGCTGGAAACGCAAAAAGCGCAAAATAAGTTTCACGCGCCCGTAGCTCATTTGGATAGAGCACTTGGCTTCGAACCAAGGGGTAGGCAGTTCGAATCTGTCCGGGCGCACCAGAATCTTTAATGGCGGCGTGTCACCAGCACCAACTGTGAGCATTCATTGCACACCTTCGATGCGCTTCGCGCATGCCTAGCTTGTCAGACGCTATTTCCTTAAGTAGCTATCGACCGTTGCGAAGCCAGCGCAGCCAACAACTCGCGCTCCGGCAGCGGGGGATAAAAGTGATAACCCTGCAATACATCACAACCACGCTCACTCAGAAACGCTGCCTGAGTCTCAGATTCGACCCCTTCGGCTACCACATGCAGGTTAAGGTCACGCCCGATACCGATGATGGCTTTGGCTAAGGCCGTGTCCTTGTCGGAACGACCAATTTTCTTTACAAACGATTGATCGATCTTTAGCTCATCGACAGGGAAACGGTGAAGGTAGGACAAAGACGAAAATCCGGTACCGAAATCATCAATGCTGACCCGCACGCCAAGATTCCGCAGCGCTGCCATGTTTTCGGCGGCCAACCCGCCATCGATTACCAGGACACCTTCCGTCACTTCCAGGGTAAGTAATCGCGAATCGAGCGCATATTGTGCGATCAGTGCGGATAGCTGATCGACCAGATTGGCACGTCCAAACTGACTGGCAGACAGGTTGACTGCAATCGGCATTTTTACGCCATCCTTGCTCCATCGCATCAAATGCTCGCAGGCCGTCTGCAGGACATATTGGTCTATGGCTTGCATCAAACCGAGACGCTCTTCTGCAAACGGAAGGAAGGCAGCAGGTGCAAGCAGGCCATGCCCCGGTCGATTCCAACGTATCAGCGCTTCGGCGCTCACGATACGTCTGTGGGTCGCATCGACCTGAGGCTGAAAATACAATTCAAATTCAGCATTGCGCAGCGCCTCCCGAATTGCCGTCTCCATCGGCATCACTTCGCTGGCGCGTAAACCCATGTCGGCGGTGTAACACTGATAGACATTGCGGCCTGCGGCTTTTGCCCGATACATGGCAATGTCTGCATGTTTCAACAGCGTTCGCGCGTCCAATCCGTCTTCCGGGTAGCAACTAATGCCAATACTCGGCGTGACCACAAAACTGACGTCGGCCATTTCTATCGCCTCGGCTAACGAGGTGATAATTTTTTGCGCAATCAGCATCGCGTCGTCCCGACCACCAATCGTTGGCAGGAGCAAGACAAATTCGTCTCCACCCAGACGACTCAAAGTATCCGACTTGCGCAACAGCAGCGAGACTCTCTCCGCCACTCTTTTCAACACCATGTCCCCGGCTTCGTGGCCGAGCGTGTCATTGACGGTTTTGAAATTATCCAGATCGATGTACAGCAACGCGACCGCTTGCTGACTACGCTCAGCGGCGGCGATCGCCTGCTGCAATCGATCGTGCAACAACGCTCGATTGGCCAGGCCGGTCAGCGCATCGTGGGTCGCCATGTATTGCATGCGTTGCTCGGACCGCTTGCGTTCAGTCACCTCGTGCTCCAACTCGCTGGCGCGTTTGTTAAGCGCATGATCGCGCTCCCGTAATCGCAATGCCATATGCATGAAATTGCTGGCCAGCCGTCCCAACTCATGGTTTGCGCTATCGTCGAGTTGCACATGCAGATCACCTTGTGCTACCGAGGCTGCGGCAGCACTCAAGTTGAGCAGCGGCATCGCCACCTCACGACGGATGATCCATGCCAGCAGTAATAGTTCAACGACTAAACCAAGCAAGCCTCCCAGCAATATGATCTGCGCCGACGCATAGGCGCGCGCTTCGAGCAGTGCCTTCGGATATATCGTTACCAGATGCCAATTTGGCCCCTGAATTCGCGATAAACCAACATAGTTATCGCCATCGGTCGATTCGCGAACCTCTGGCGCGTCAGTCGACTCCAGCGCCAGCTTGGCGATGTCTGCCAGTTGAGGATCGTTCAATGTCTTGATGTCGAGATTACCCCCGGCCTTGGCAATCGCTTCCATTTTTTCGGGATGTACCAAGAGTCGGCCGGTGTCATCAAACAGCAAACTGTAAGTACCCGGTATTTGGTGCGCCATGGTTCGCTTGACCATTTCGCCTACCGCCACGTCTTGCGATACGGTACCAACCCAATCGCCGCCTTGGTCGGTCGGGGTAATGGTCGAGACCATATAGATACGCGCTTTGTCGTCCCAATAAACCTCAGTCCAGCGGTTCTTGCGCGCCGGATTTTTTTCGGGTGACGAGTTTTGAACCGGCGGGTAATCGAAGTTATTAGTGCTTGGGTCCGCCTCTTTTCCCCAATTAACCGATGGCGAAAACATAATCAGGGAAACCCCGGGAAGATCAACATAGGTAGAGAAATAACGTTGCGTCAGCACCGGACCCCACTCTCGCAACAGCCGGAACGCAACAACCACACGTCGACGGATTTCCGCGGTCACTGCCACCGACGGACGAATGTATATCGTTGGCAAGCGCAAGTGGTCATCGCGCTCGGGACGCACTCGAATCAAGCCGTCGGGATAGCGAATGAACCAGGCATTGAATTCGACCGCAGGATCCTCATTCCCCATTGCGGTCAAACGACGGAGATATTCGTCGCGCAGGAAATAGGTGTTTTGCTGCGCCTCGACAAACGCCACCGAGTCATATTTGGCACGATTGTCCATCGAAGCCACCAGTCCGGCGACCGCATCCGCGCGCATACTTTGAATGCTGGACTGATACGCCAACAAGGTCACCCCGGCGATGACTAATCCAATCACCGCACCAATCTGCAGTTGAATTCGCCGAGCGATCTTGGATGAATTGCGCAGAACGGTCATGGCCATACGCCAATATACCGCTTAGCTTTTGACTTTTTCACCGCGTCAAGCCACAAATCTGGGTAAGGCGGCCGCATAGTTTTTTTGCGCCGCTCGATAGCCAAGTATGACGGCGTGTCGCCAGCACCAACTGGCGAAATCCTGCGCGACTTGAATCCCCAATCAAAACAAAACCACACCTCGAATCGACTCGCCGCGTTTCATCAAATCGAAACCTTCGTTGATTTTTTCCAGCGGCATGGTGTGGGTGATTAGATCGTCGATGTTGATTTTGCCTTCCATGTACCAGTCGACGATTTTTGGTACATCAGTTCGTCCGCGCGCACCGCCGAAGGCCGAGCCTTCCCATTTACGACCGGTGACCAGTTGGAACGGGCGGGTGCTGATTTCGGCACCCGCTTCGGCCACGCCGATGATGATGCTGCGACCCCAGCCTTTGTGCGTGCATTCGAGCGCCTGGCGCATGACTTTGGTGTTACCGATGCACTCAAAACTGTAGTCGGCACCACCATCGGTGAGTTGCACTATCGCGTCGATCAGGTTTTCAGTCTCCAGCGGATTGATGAAATGGGTCATGCCGAATTTGCGCGCGATGGCTTGTCTTGCAGGGTTGATGTCGATGCCGATAATTTTGTTGGCACCGACCATTTTCGCGCCTTGAATCACGTTCAGACCAATGCCACCGAGACCGAATATGACGACGTTGGCACCGGCTTCGACTTTCGCCGTGAATAGCACCGCGCCGATACCGGTGGTGACGCCACAGCCGATGTAGCAGACCTTGTCAAAGGGTGCGTCATCGCGAATTTTTGCCAGCGCGATTTCGGGGACGACGGTGAAATTACTGAAGGTTGAAGTACCCATGTAATGCAAAATGGGTTTGCCGTCGATACTGAATCGGCTGCTACCATCGGGCATCAATCCCTTGCCCTGGGTGCTGCGAATTTTTTGGCAGAGATTGGTTTTTCGACTCAAGCAAAATTTGCATTCACGGCACTCCGGGGTGTAGAGCGGAATGACATGATCGCCGACCTTCAGCGTGCCGACACCCGAGCCGACTTCAACCACCACGCCGGCACCTTCGTGACCGAGTATCGCGGGGAAGATGCCTTCCGGGTCGGCACCGGAGAGTGTGTAGTAATCGGTATGGCAGATGCCGGTGGCCTTAATTTCAATCAGGACTTCGCCGTGTTTTGGCGCGGCCAAATCGACGGTTTCGATAGTCAAGGGTGCGCCGGATTTCCATGCGACGGCTGCTTTGGTTTTCATGTTTTCAATGCACTCATTGGGATTGTGAAAAGTTGAAAAAACTATACCGCACAATTCACAGCGTCGCGGACGTGGTCACTCAGCAAAACGTGAACGAAAAAATAGCGGGGATTCCCCCGCTATTTCCACTTGCCGAATCTCGTTGCGATCCGGCAAATCGCTTTAGCCAATAATTACTTAACTGCTTCAGCTTTGGCTTTAGCCTTTTTCTTGCCTTTATGCTTGGCTGGCTTGGCAGCGGCTTCTGGTGCAGCAGCAGCAGGTGCGGCTGGAGCAGCGGCAGCTTTGGCCGGTGCGGGTGCAGCAGCGGCAGCCGGAGCGGCGGCAGGTGCAGCAGGTTTGGCAGCGTCAGCCGCGTAAAGTGAAGTGGCAAACAAACCGGTGATCAGGACAGCTAGGACTTTGCTCATGGTATTTCCTTTATAAAAGTTAAGAACTTCGTTGTGACCACACTCGGACAATCCGCGCGTTACGGTCAATAACGCGGCTAGTTTCGCTCGGTTGACAGGCTAAGCACGAATTCTTGCTGGCCGTCGCGGTCAGATCAAGGCGTGTATTTGGCAACCGGCGCGCTGATGTAACTCATTTGGGTCGCGCCTTGATCCTTGATGGCTTGATCGACCCACGCCTTAATCATGCCTGCATCCATGATGTTGATAAAAGAACCGTCGTCGGCAAAATTGACGTTGGAACCGGTGACGATCATGAAGGTATCGGTGTCTTCGGTGTTGTCGGGAAAGGTGTTCAATTGATGAATCGAACCCGCCGGTTCGTACAAATAGGAGCCAGCGCGCTGTACTTGATCGGGATATTCGGTGTAGTACCAAGCGCCGCTCATGGTGTAGAGATGCACCGTGCCGGTATGGAAGTGCAGCGGCAAGGTCACGCCCGGCGCAAATTTGACGCGCAATACCCAAATCCCATTGTGCGGATCAAGAAACAGCGGATAGGCTTTGATGCCGGGATGTAGCAAGCCTTCGAGAAATTTGCCAAGATTGGTGTCGACAGTGAGCAGTTTGTCTTGATGGGTGACGATTTCGGGTAAAGCCATGGTGTTCTCCTTTTAGTTGTTAAGTGATGCGTACCCAAACATTATCCGTGTTGCTTGAACCAGGAAATTGCCAATTGATTGAGGCGCTCTGGTGCATCGAGTGGAATCCAATGACCGCAATCTTCAATGCGCTGATAGTCCCATGGCGCGTCCATCAAGGTACCCGAATTTCGCATTTGTGCTTCGGTCAAAAACGGATCGTGTTCACTCCAGACGCCTAGTGTTGGCACTTTGCAGCGTGGCCATGCGCGAAACAAAATATCCAACAAGTTCGCCCGATACCAATTTAACGCGGCGCTTAATCGACCCGGTCGTGACATGTTAGCTATTGCGTGACCGGCCTCAGGATGATTGCGCATCCAGCGCCGCATGCCTTGTCCGCCCTGACGCAACAAATACCACTCGGCAATGCCGCGCAGTTGAAACCAGAGCGTGTAAAACCCCCGTACAAATTTTTGCTCGAAACCGGCACGACCATAACTACGCAAATGCCCCACCGAAACCACCACCATCGCCTTTACCCGTTCGGGATAAGTGAATGCCAAGGCCCACGCAATCGGCGCACCCCAGTCATGACCAATGACGCGCAAGCTTTGCCGCACCCCTAGCGCATTTAGCACAGGCAAAATGTCGTCAACTATGCGGCTAATCGTGTAATGCTCAACCCCACTTGGTGCATCAGTCTCGCCGCAGCCGCGCTGATCGAAGGCGAAGACCTGATACCCCGCTTGAACCAATCCGGGAACCATTCGCCGCCACACTGTAATGTCATCCGGGAAACCATGCAAGAGCAACAAAGGCTGACCGGCTCCCGCAACGAAAACACGAAAGCGCATTTCGCCAATATGCACAAACTGAAAATCCGACATGCTGAATGCTTCGTCCATAGTCATCGAAAACCCAAAATGTATGCAAAAGTCTACGAATGATTATGGCCGACCAAATTGAGTTTATATTCGCTCGCTGCAGCTACAGTTTTGTTTTTGATCGCCATAAGGAGTTCTCACTCATGAAACTGCATAGATATTTTTTGCTTTGCGGCCTCATCGCCGCGCTCGGCCTCGGCCCAATTCTCGTGCGGGCCGCCGGCAAGCCCAATATTTTGGTGATCATGGGTGACGATATTGGCATTACCAATATCAGCAAATACAGCCACGGCCAGATGGGATATCAGACACCGAACATCGACCGCATTGCCAACGAAGGCATGATGTTTACTGATTACTACGGCGAGCAAAGTTGTACGGCGGGGCGCTCGGCCTTCATCACCGGCCAGCATCCCGTGCGTACCGGCCTGACCAAAGTCGGCATCCCCGGCGC
>JANYAW010000158.1 GCA_025361105.1 Rhodocyclaceae bacterium
GGCGACAGCTTTAGCGTCGGGCTGGGTAGCAACTCCATCGAAATCGCCTTGCTCGATCCCTGGCACAGCTATCAACAATCGCTGGATGATCTGGAAGACGTGTTTGCGCGCCTGAAACCCGGCGGCGCCATTGTTTGTCATGATTGCTGGCCGCCGCAAGCTTATTGCAACAGACGCGGCTGGCGGCTGATACCGCAGGGCGCGTACTGGAGCGGTGAGACTTACCTGGCATTTATGGATTTTGCTACCGCGCACAAAGACATCGACTATCTGATTGTCGACGACGACTGTGGCTGCGGAATTATTCTCAAGCACGCCGCTGTGGCGCCAGCAGCGGATTTAGTCAGTGCATGGCAGCAAGCACATAGCTACGACTGGCTGGCGAATGAGGGACGTGAGTTGTTGCGCCTGACCACAGCCGAGACTTTCGTGCAGCGATTTCCGGCGGCACCGCCAGCAGATTTGAGCCAAAAACCGGAGGCCCTAGTGGTTGTCTGTGTTCATCCAGACGCCCCGTTTTGCCTGAAAATGGACGCGACGCCCCAATTCCGCCTGGCCTATTTTGATTACAGCGGCAATGATTTTGTGCCGTCTCACGCGCTGGCATCCGACCCGAGATTTTCTGCCAAGATGCCGGGCAAGGGCGCATTGCTGGCACATCTGGCCAAACAAACGCTGGGCGACTACGACTATCTGGCCGTCATTGACCACGACATAGAACTCAGCGTCACCGCGATAAATGATTTGTTGTTGTTGGCGCGTGCCTATCAGCTGGCCTTGTGTCAGCCGAGCTTGTCGCCTGATAGCCACAGTAGTCATACCCATTTACTGGTTCGGCCGGACAGCGTCCTGCGCGATACGACACTGGTTGAGTGCATGATGCCGCTCTTTTCCCGCCGCGCTTTTGCGCTGGCCAGTCAGTATTTCCATGAATCACAATCAGGCTGGGGGCTGGATTATCTGTGGTCGCAAAAAATTCGCGAAGATGACGGCAAGCTGGCGGTCATTGACTGCGTAGTGGCCAAACACCTCAATCCGATTAGTTCGCAACACTGGAAATTTGCCAACGGCGAAACCTCGAACGATGAAATGACACGTATCCTTGCCCACTACGGGCTGAGCAACTACCTGCTGAAATAGGCATCGGATCAACACTATGGCAAGCGTGGCGAATTCACTGTGCTTCATCGTTACCTGCAAGGGTCGCTTGGAACATCTCAAGCAAACCTTGCCGCTATTGGACCAAGTCGCCAACACGCAGTGCGTGGTGGTGGACTACGCTTGCCCGCAAAACAGCGGGCTATGGGTGCAGCTAAATTTCCCCGATGTGCAAGTTGAGTTTGTCACTGACGATACAGAGTTTTGCCTGTCGCGGGCGCGCAATATCGGCGCGGCGGCCGCAACCACACCGTGGCTATGCTTTATTGACGCCGACATTTGCATCAACCCCGGATTCGCGGCTTGGCTGCAACAGCCGCGCAAGGCGAATGGGATCTATCGCGCCGAACCGGTAGAGTTGCCAATGTGGGGCAGCATGATTTGTCGCACCGAGGCATTCTTGGCGGTCGGCGGATATGACGAGGTGATACGTGGTTGGGGTGGCGAAGACGATGATTTGTATTTGCGGATGCGCGACGCCGGAAACATTGATATTGGCTTTCCGGCGGAATTGCTTCAGCCGATAGCACACGCTGACGAATTGCGCACCAGGTTTTATCCGATCAAGGACCATGCCTTGCAGCACCGCATCAATTTTCTTTACACCCATCTCAAGCATGATATCGAGCACTTCGCACCGGAGTTTTTGACCATAGACGGACGTCAACAGATCATGGCAGAAGCCAGCAAGACTGTGCTCGCTGCGGCTGGCGGACGCAATCCGGCGCATTTTGAAGTTGAGCTGGCGAATCTTGGAATTCCGCAGCTACTGGACTGGCGTGTCAGCCGCAAGATTACCTATGATATGCAGGAGATTGCGGTCGATGCGTCTGTGGCGCGACCAGTGACTGCGACAGATGAAACGATTTCAGTGAGCAATGGCGCGGGGCTGAATTTGAAGCTCAAGGTGATTCCGGGCGAGGCCACTCAGACACTTTGTCAGGACATATTTTTAGGCCATTGCTATGCTGGCGCGCCGATGGCCCAGGTGCCGGCCAACATCGTGGACATCGGTGCCGGCGTTGGTCTGACGGCAGCTTATTTTCGGCTGATTTATCCCAATGCCAAAATTTACTGCTTTGAATCCGACGTCGCCGCACTGACACTTTTGTTCGGCAATGTGGTCACCATAAACAACGCCGAAGTAAATCCCCAAGCCTCGACCTCGCGTGACACCGGCAGCGCCACCGCGCTCGACGCACTGGCCTTTCTGCCGCAGATTGATATTTTGAAGCTCGCCAGTGCTGCCAGCAGTTTGCCAATATTGTCCTCATTGCGTCCGCGGTTGGCGGGGATTCATGCCATTTATGTCGAATTTTCCAGCGTCACCATGCGTGATAAGGTCACCAGCTTGCTCGGCGACGCACTGCGAAATTCGCATGTGCTGTGGAAGGCGCAAGTGCTCACTGGCGGGAGCAGCGAGTCTGCCACCGAGCAACGTGGCGTGTTGATTTATGTGCAACAGTCGGCACTGGTGGAAGCATCATGAAACCGCTAACCGCTGACCTGCGTCAACGTCACCGATTGCGCGTTTACTACGAAGACACCGACACCGCCGGGATAGTTTATTACGCCAATTATTTACGCTTCCTTGAACGCGGACGCACCGAGTTTTTGCGCAGCCTGGGCTTCGAGCAACATCCTTTGATGTTGGAAAATATTGCCTTCGCGGTCACCACCATGACGGTGAGCTATCGGCAACCTGCCAAGCTTGACGATAGTTTGGAAGTCGATACCGGCATGGAAAATTTGCGCCGTGCGCAGGTCGTATTTGATCAACGAATCTGGCGCGGCGATACGCTGTTGCTTGATGCGAAAATAAGCGTCGCCTGTATTGATGCGCAAAGCGGCAAGCCGATTGCGATGCGCAGCGACATTCATCAACAATTCAAGCGCTGGGCAAGCTCGCTCGGCGCCCTCACTGCCACGGACATCCGGAAATGAACGTCAGCCAAGATTTATCGATCATCGAACTCATGTTGAATGCCAGCCTGGTGGTCAAGCTGGTGATGCTGCTACTCATCGTCGTGTCGCTAATGTCCTGGTATTGGATTTTTCGCAAAGGCTTCGCGATTCGCGATGCGCGCCTGCGCACCGACCAATTCGAGCGCGACTTTTGGAGTGGTGGTGACTTGAATTCGATGTATCAAAGTGCCGTAAACAATCGCCACGAAACCGGTGCATTGGAGCGCATTTTTGAAGCCGGTTATCGCGAATTCACCAAGCTTCGCGGCCAACCGGGCATGGATACCAAAGCCGTAGTCGACGGTGCGCGCCGTGCCATGCGCGCCTGCTATCAGCGCGAGCTTGATGACCTCGATGCACATTTGTCCTTTCTGGCTTCGGTCGGCTCGGTCTCGCCCTATGTCGGACTGCTTGGCACGGTGTGGGGCATCATGCATTCGTTTCGTGGCTTGGCGAACATGACCACGGCAACCTTGTCTGCCGTTGCACCGGGGATTGCCGAAGCTTTGATCGCCACGGCGATTGGCTTGTTCGCGGCGATTCCGGCAGTGGTCGCCTACAACCGTTTTGCGCACGATGTTGATCGAATTTCGGTACGCTTTGAGAGTTTCATGGAAGAGTTCTCGAACATTTTGCAAAGGCAGATTCGGTGAGCGCGTTCTTTGTCTACCCCCATCCCAACCTTCCCCTTGAAGGGGAAGGAGTAATCGGTCGCTTTGCGAGGAGTAGGGAGTGAGACCGCGCCGCCTCAAGAACGAAATCAATGTCGTGCCCTACATCGACGTGATGTTGGTGCTGTTGGTGATTTTTATGGTTACTGCGCCGATGGTACCGCCAGCCGCCATCAATTTGCCTAGCGTTGGCAAAGCTTCGCCGCCGCCTGTTGCGCCGCTGGAAATCATCATCAAGGCTGATGAAGGCTTGATGATGCGTGACCGTGCGCTCGGTGGCGCGGAGGTCAGTGTGGGACGTAAACAGTTGGCTGCGATGTTGCGCGATTTGCAAAAGAAAAATCCTGATCAAGCAGTGGTGATCGCCGGTGATAAATCCGTGAAATATGAAGTGGTGCTCGGCGTGATGGATGAACTGCAACGCGCGCAGGTACAGAAAATCGGCTTGCTGGTTCAGCCGGCGCAATGACCACTGACGCGGTATCAAACGCGACCACTAGCGCATTGGAAGCGATGCGCCCGCCGACCAATTTGCGCGGCAAACATGTCTCGTGGGTGTTGGCAGTAGCGATGCACTTGGCGCTCGCGGCATTCTTGATTTACGGTATTCAGTGGCAAAGCAAACCGCCGGAAACGGTGTCGGTGGAATTGGTGCGTGCACTGCCTCCACTAAACACACCAGCGAACAGCGTGCCACCAGCACCAACTGAGCAAGCCAAGCCCGAACCTGTGTCCGAGCCGCCACCAGCGTTGCCAACTAAGCCGGTAGTCGAGACACCGAAAGTTCAAGCCAAACCTGCGCCGCCGCCTGTAAAACCTGCAATCGTGATTAAAGAAAAATCCAAGCCGATAGAAAAACCCGCTCCGTTGGTAGCTCCCGCACCGCCGCCAAATCCAATCACCAAACAATTGGAAGAAGAAACCAAGCGCTTGCAGACCAGTAATGCTGCCAATCTGGCCGAGAAAGAATTGAACGCCGTAAGGGCGACGCAGGCCAGCGCGGCCAAACAAAAACTCACCGCCGCATGGGTGAGCAAAATCAAAGCGAAAGTGCGCGGCAACGTCATCCTGCCGCCGCAAATTTCCGGCAATCCGGAATCGCAGTTTGATGTAACGTTGGTGCAAGGTGGCGACAGCGTGAGCGTGCTGACTGTAAAGCTGCGTCAGTCGAGTGGCAACAGCGCCCTCGACGCTGCAATAGAGCGCGCGATTCATAAGTCAAGCCCATTGCCCAAGCCCGATAGTGCCGACGTGTTTCAGCGCGAAGTGGTGCTGAAATATCGGCCTGTCGAAACTGACACGTTATAATCTGGCGCATGAAATATCCGAACACGCTACACAAATTCGTGCGCCTTGGTGTGCTGCTGGCGGCTGGCGGCACTGGTCTTTTTACTCCCCTGTCACATGCTCAACTGGTGGTCGATGTCACCGGTGCCGGAAGTACCCGTCTACCAATCGCGATTGCTGATTTCACCGGCGAACGAGTCGTTGGCAACGCACTCACTTCTGTCGTGCGTGCAGATCTGGAACGCAGTGGCTTGTTCAAGCTGGTTGACGCACCAACGCCAGTTGGTGCTGGTGACACGCCGTCCTACGCCGATTTAAAAACCCGTGGTGCTGATGCGCTCTTGGGCGGCACGGTGACTGCCGCCAGCGACGGTCGCTATGAGACGCGCTTGAACTTGAGCGATGTGCCCAAGCAAGCGTCAATAGCCACGCAGTCCTACGCCCACACCAGCGTACAGTTACGCACCACGGCGCATCGGATTGCGGATTTTGTTTACAGCAAACTAACCGGCGAGCCGGGGATTTTTTCTACCCGTATCGCCTACATCGTTAAACTCGGCGGACGCTACGAATTGCAAATCGCCGATGCTGATGGCGGCAACTCCCAATCTGCGCTAGCTTCGCACGAGTCGATTATTTCACCAGCCTGGTCGCCCGATGGCAGCAAGCTGGCTTACGTCTCGTTTGAAGCCAAAAAGCCGGTGATTTACGTGCACGATTTAGCCACCGGGCGACGCCATGTGGCGGCCAATTTCAAAGGCTCGAATTCCGCGCCAGCGTGGTCGCCCGATGGCTTGCAACTTGCGGTGGTACTGACCAAAGAGGGCGGTTCACAAATATTTTTGGTCGGCGCTGATGGCAGTGGATTGCGCCGCTTGGCAGTCTCATCCGGCATCGACACAGAGCCGCGCTTCAGCCCCGATGGCGGATCGATTTATTTCAGTTCGGATCGTGGCGGCAGCCCACAAATTTATCGTATCAGCGTGGCTGGCGGCCAAGCCGAACGGATAACTTTTGAAGGCAATTACAATGTCACACCACGCCTCTCGCCTGACGGCAACAGCATGGCTTACATCACTCGCGTCGGTAGCTTATTCCATGTTGCGTTAATGGATTTGGCGAGCAAACAAATTACAATTTTGACTGACTCCGCCAAGGACGAATCACCAAGTTTCGCTCCCAACGGACGAATGATTGTGTATGCGACAGAAGTCAATGGCAGAGGAGTTTTGGCAGCGGTGTCAGTCGATGGTCGGGTCAAGCAGCGTTTGTCTTCTGCCTTGGCCGCCGACGTTCGTGAGCCAGCGTGGGCACCGTTTAATCGTTAATTATTATCAGCAAAGGATCCATCATGCGTAATCTATTTCTTGTCAGTGCAATCACCGTTTTGCTTGCCGCTTGTGGCTCGCAACCTCCCGCGCCGGAACAAACACCTTCCGAGGTGAAAACCAGCACACCAACTGATGTGGTGGTGGCTAAACCAGTCGTCAGTGTCGTGCCGGAACCGGCATTCGATGCAATGAGCGTTGCCGCGCTCAAAGACCCGCGCAGCCCACTATCCAAGCGCAATGTATATTTCGATTTGGATAGTTTCGTGGTCAAAGAAGAATTCCAAAGTACGCTTGTCGCACATAGCAAATTCTTGGCCGCCAACGCCAAAATGAAAATGCTGATTCAAGGCAACGGTGACGAACGTGGCAGCCGCGAATACAACCTCGCGCTGGCGCAAAAACGCGCCGATGCAGTCAAGAAATCATTGGCGCTGATGGGTGCAAAAGAAGACCAAATGGAAGCGGTGAGCCTCGGCGAAGAAAAGCCGGTGTGCGCTGAGCACAACGAAGAATGCTGGGCCAAAAATCGGCACGGCGAAATGCTTTATACCGGCGAGTATTGATCGATGTCGCTTGTCGGGCGTTGGCGCATGGGTTGGCGCATAAGGCTGCCACTGATGATCGTTTGCGTGGTGCTGCAAGGCGCTGCGCAGGCCGGATTATTTGACGATGAAGAAGCGCGCGCGCGGGTTGAAGCCTTGCGCAAGCAAATGATTGAGGTCAATATCAAACTCGAAACGCTGAACCGCAATCAACTCGATTTCGCCAACCAAACCGAAAGCCTGCGTGCTGATTTGGCAAAAATTCGCGGTCAACTGGAAGTACTGACTTACGATTTGGAAGCCGCGCAAAAACGCCAAAAAGATTTCTATGTCGATCTGGATAATCGCGTACGCAAACTGGAAACCGCACCACCACCAATCGCTGAGGTCGCCAAACCCGACGAAGGCATTGAAATGCGCGACTACGAAGCCGCCTTGGCCGCACTCAAAAATTTGAAGTACAAAGAAGCTGCCGATCAGATGGGCGCTTTCATCACCACCTATCCCACCAGCGCGTTATCTGCCAGCGCACACTACTTTGGCGGTTACGCCAACGCGCAAATAAAGAATCACGCCAAAGCAGTCGAGCTGTTCGGCAAATTCGCCGCGACTTGGCCCACCGACGAGCGTGTGCCAAGTGCACTAGAAAGCCAGGTCTTCAGCCTCGATGCACTCAAGGACAGCAAAGGCGCACACGCCGCATTGACCATATTGGCGACGCAATACGCCAGCAGCGACGCGGGCAAGCGGGCGCAACTTCGCCTGAAGAAAAAGTAAGCACGGGCGTTGCCGTTCGCTGTGGCGCAGGCATCAAATATCTCGGTCGCCCCTAAGTCTTGGTATCTACGACGCATCGCTTTGCGCGTAGAAACGCTCCTACTCATCACCAGCCTCGCCTTTAGCGCAAGCAGCAACACAGTATTTTGGCGCGCGCTGCTCACTGAGCACGACATGGCGCTGCCTGCAAACTGGTTGGTCGTTGTCGCGATGTTTATCGCTCTCACCTGCCTGCACTTCATCATCTTGGCGCTGCTGTGCAATCGTTGGACAGCCAAACCCGTACTGTCCGCGTTGTTGATCGCCAATGCCTTCGCGGTGTATTTCATCAATCAATACACCGTGTATCTCGACCCCACCATGCTGCGCAATGTGCTGCGCACCGACATGGCCGAAGCGGCCGATTTGCTCGGCTTTGGCATGTTGCCGCATTTGTTTTTGTACGCCGTGTTGCCCCTGTTTTTATTGTCACGCGTCGACATCATCAAGCCCACTATGTTGCGCGCGCTGTTAATCCGAATTGGGTGCTTGAGTATCGCGCTGATGCTCGGTGCAGCAGCGGTGCTGAGCGAATTTCAAGACATCTCGGCGACTATGCGTAATCAAAAGGCAATGCGCTTTTTAATTACGCCCGCCAATTTTTTATACTCTGGCATACGCGTGTTGACCGCTGAAGCGGATGTGGCATCGCGTCCGCTGGCGGTCGTGGGCGAAGACGCTAAACAGCTCGTCACAGAAGGTGTGATGCACCGCCCACGACTGGTTGTCGTCGTCGTTGGCGAGACCGCGCGCGCTGCTAATTGGGGGCTGTCAGGCTATGCGCGGCAAACTACGTCCGAGCTGGCCAAGCTCGACGTAATTAACTTCACCAACGCCACCAGTTGCGGCACCAACACCGAAGTCTCGGTGCCCTGCATGTTCTCCAATATCGGTCGGCGCGATTACGATGAAGCGCGCATCCGTAGCAGCGAATCGCTCTTGCACGTACTTAAACATGCGGGCGTGCGCTCGGTCTGGATAGACAATCAGTCCGGCTGCAAAGGCGTCTGCGCGAATCTTGAATTCATCCGCGCCGGATTGCCGGCGGCATCACCCGACGTAGCGCGCTTGTGCCCCGACGGGCAATGTTTCGATGAAGTCATGTTAGACAGCATCAAGCCATTATTGTCGAGCGAAAAGCGCGACTTGGTGCTAGTCCTGCACCAAATGGGCAATCACGGCCCCAGTTATTTCAAGCGCTATCCACCCGCCTTCGCGCAATTCAAACCGGCTTGCCAAAACGCCGAACTCGGCAGGTGTACACAGCAAGAAATCAT
>JANYAW010000194.1 GCA_025361105.1 Rhodocyclaceae bacterium
GCGGCGATACGGTTCGTCGTCGCGGTGCGGGTTGTGATCGGGAGAGATTGCCGCCAGCGCAGTGAGTTCCACCGACACCGGTGCGAGGCTGCCAGAGCAGGGCAACTCAGCGCCAAGCTCATGAAGTTGCTCAAGCAAATATCGCATCGCCTTGCGGCTTTGCAAGGCTATCGTCGAGGTCAAAATATCGGCAGTAACAAAAGGATTTCCGTCTCGGTCGCCGCCTATCCAGGAACCGGGTCGCAAAAAAGAGGCAATCTCCTCGCCGGTTGCGAGATGATCTTCCAGCATGCTGTGAATGCGCGGCAGCTCGGGCAAAAAGCTAGTGTCGTAAAAACTCAGCGCGTTGGCAACTTCATCCATCACCGAGAGTTTGGACAAACGCAACATGCGCGTTTGCCACATTCGCAGCATCGCGCGACGCAGTGACTCTTCGTGCTCGATGCATTGATCAGGCGATAGTTCGGTTCCGTCCCGCTGATCTAGCAGACGGGCAATTTCCCATTGGCTATCCAGAATACTTTTGCGTTGTACTTCGGTCGGATGTGCGGTGAGCACAGGATTGACCTGCGCCGTCGCAAAAAACCTCACCAACATCGCGCGCGAAATACCGGATGCTTCCATGCGTTGCAGTGCCGCCAACAAACTTCCTTCGCGGGGGGGCGAACCCGCCAAGGCATGGGCGCGAGCGCGACGGATGTGGTGCTGATCTTCGGCGATGTTGGTCAGGTGTGAGAAGTAACTGAAGGCGCGAACTACGTGACTGGTATGTTCTTTGGGTACTGAAGTCATCAATGCCGCAAGCTCGACACGTGCCGTGGCATCATCATCACGGTGATAGCGAATCGCCAGTTTTCGGATGCGTTCAACCAAATCAAAAACGGCATCTCCGGTTTGGTCGCGCAGGGTGTCGCCAAGCAATCGACCAAGCAGTCGAATGTCATTCTTCAGCGGCAATTCTTTATCGTCAATGGCGTTCACAAATTGTTTCCTGTTGTGTTTGGTGGCTGGACGCACGGTGGCGCAAGGCATAGCCGCAGCTTGCCATGATAAAATTATTTTCATCCAGAAGCCGTAATAAACCCAAGAAACCACAAAATGTTTTGTTCCATCCATGTTGCCTAAGCGCCTTGTTATTGCCACCCGTGAATCTCGTCTTGCACTCTGGCAGGCGCAACATGTGCGAGCGTGGCTAAGGCAACGCTACCCCGATTGTCAGGTTGAATTGCTCGGTATGACCACGCGCGGTGATCAAATTCTGGATCGACCCTTGGCCAAAATTGGTGGCAAGGGACTGTTTGTCAAGGAACTCGAATCGGCCTTGTTCGACGGCGCGGCTGACCTTGCCGTGCATTCGATGAAAGATGTTCCGATGCAGCTTGCCGCTGAGTTTTCGCTGGCGGCGATTGGTGTGCGTGAATGTCCGTTGGATGCTTTTGTCTCATTACGCTATGAGAGCCTCGCCGATCTGCCGCCGGGTGCCGTGGTGGGAACTTCCAGCCTGCGCCGTGAGTCGCAATTACACGCCCGGTTTCCGTATCTCGGGGTGAGTCCGTTGCGCGGCAATTTAGACACGCGATTGCGCAAACTCGACGAAGGCAAATTTGACGCGATTATTCTGGCGGCTGCCGGGCTGACAAGGCTCGGCTTAGGGGATCGGATACGTTCAACGCTGTCACCAGAGGAGTCATTACCCGCCGCTGGGCAAGGCGCATTAGGCATCGAAATTTTGTCGTCGCGCCTCGACCTGGCGGACTGTTTAGCACCGTTTAATGATTTTGAAACGGCGGTCTGTGTGCGTGCTGAGCGCGCTGTATCGCGCGCGCTGGGTGGAAGTTGTGAGGTGCCGCTTGGTGCTTTCGCGCAAATCGACGACGGACAAATTATGCTGCGTGGATTTGTCGCCCGACCGGATGGCAGTCGCATCGCCACCGCACAACTCAAAAGCGGATTGCAAGACCCCGAAGCCTTGGGGCAACAATTGGCAGCAATGCTGCGCGCCGATGGCGCCGATGAAATTCTTGCTGCATTAGGTTTACCGCGCTGAGTTTGTGAGTGCTGGTAAATGTCGCACTTAATCGGTCGTCATATCGTGGTTACGCGACCTTTAGCCCAGGCAGCGAATCTGCTCCAGGTGCTGCTCGAACGCGGTGCCGTACCGGTCAAATTTCCGGTGTTGGCGATTCATGAATTGCAAGATTCAAGCGCGATTGTTGATGTCGCAATTCGCTTGGACGGATTTGACTTGGTGATTTTTGTCAGCCCAAACGCGGTGGACAAAGCGCTCGATGTCATCTTGAAACAACGTCAATGGCCGATTGATTTGCCAGTCGCGACGATGGGTCGCAGCAGCGAGCAAGTCTTGGCTGTGCGCGGAATTACTAAAGTGATTGCACCATCGCTGCGTTTCGATTCCGAAGCGTTATTGGAACTGCCAGAGTTGCAATCCATCAAGGGACAAAAGATTTTGGTTTGCCGTGGTGGTAGCGGACGCGAACTGCTCGGCACGACGCTGACTGAACGTGGCGCGTTGGTTGAGTTTTTGACTTGCTATCACCGCGGGCGACCAAGACTAGATGCCGCACCGCTTTTGGGATTGTGGCAGCAAGGCAAACTTGATGCGGTGACGCTGACCAGCAGCGAAGGTTTGCGTAATTTTTGCGTGATGATAGGCAGGCTTGGCATGGCGTGGCTCAAGCATACGCCGACCTTCGTTACGCATACTCGCATTGCCGAATTCGCCCGCGACGAAGGCTTGGAAAACGTCATCCTGACTGAGCCAGGCGACGATGGACTGCTGGTAGGCTTGGAGGCATACTTCGTAAACCATGGAACCCAACATTAATCCTACCAACCAAGCGCCGTTGTCGTTGTCACCGCTACCCGCCGCCCAAGACACCGGAGCAAGCTCTCGCTCAGTCAGCATCGGTGTTATCGGTCTGGTGTTGGCAGTCATCATCGCTGCTTTGTGGTGGATGAATGTGGGTGGTCAAGACGACATGCGAGAGACCATCGCGCAAGAGTTGGCACGACGCGATGCGAGCATTGAGCAACGCTTGGCGTTGGTCAGTAGTGATCATGAAAATCTTGTTGTGTTGCGTGACAAAGTCAAAACATTAGAAACCGAATTGGACGAGACGCGCAGCCAATCTGCCGCGCTCGAATTGAAATATCAAGACCTGATGCAAAGCCGCGACGAGCGCTTGTTGGCTGACATCGAACAATCGGTCACCACTGCCGCGCAACAGTTACAACTGGCCGGCAATGTCGAAGGTGCATTGATTGTTTTGCAGGCTGCTGAAGTGCGACTGGCTGCTAACGCGTCATCGCGATTTGTGAGTTTGCGGCGGTTGATCGCGCGCGATATTGAACGCCTCAAAGCCTCGGGCTTGGCCGATGTTTCAGGGGCGACACTCAAGCTGGAAAATGTAATTGCCGCCGCGGATGGTTTTCCACTAGCATTTGAACAGCGCCCCAAAAACGTGCCGCCGACGACACCAAAAGTAAAGTCTGTACCCGCTATAAGCGCTGCGCCACAAGGCATTGGTGTGGTCGATGGGCTGCGTCAAATGATTGCCGAGATATGGCAAGATGCACGTCAACTAGTCAAAATCGAGCGCCTTGATTTGTCCGAGCAAGCCTTGTTAACGCCACCACAGATATATTTTCTCCGTGAAAACTTGAAGCTGCGTTTGCTCTCGGCGCGTGTCGCTTTGTTGCAACGAAACGGTCGCGTCTATCGCGAGGAATTGCAGCAAGCACAACGTAACTTGACGCGGTTTTTTGATACGCGTGCCGCCACAGTTCAATCGGCGAACGATGCGCTCAAGCAGCTGATGGATAAAAGCGGCAATCTCGAACTGCCCGCGTTGGAAGAAACTTTGAGCGCCATACGTCTGAGCAAGCAGCCTCGGAAAACAGGCTAGGCGTGGCATGACGCGCGCACTGGTTTGGCTGTTGATTCTTGCCGTGATGGCAGTGGCCTTGGCCCTTGGCGCGAGCCAGCTATTGGTCGATGGCTATGCAATGTTCGTATTGCCACCATGGCGTGCGGAGTTGTCGCTGAATTTCTTTTTGGTGGTGTTAGTGTTGTTGTTCATCGTGTTGCACATCGTCGTGCGACTAATTCAACACATCAAAAGCCTGCCGAAATCGGTCGCCGATTTCCAACAACGACGCGCAGTGATGCGCTCTGCAGATATTTTGCAGGAGGCTTATCGGCTCGTTGCCGAAGGCCGATACGGCCATGCCTTGCGTGTGCTTGAAGCGAACTATGTCGGGCGTGCGCAAGCGCCGATGATGGCATTGCTCGGCTGGCGCGCGGCGCATGCGTTGCGTGATGTGGAGCGTGTGACGGTGTGGCGCCAGCGCGCCAGCGAATCCGGTGCCGCATTTGAATCGGCGCGGCTCATCACCGAGGCTGAGCTTGCGCTCACCGACCGCGAGTACGCCGAGGCAGCGACAGCGCTACAACAACATGCGGCGACCGGCCGTGTGCAAATTGCCACCATACGCTTGCAGCTGCGTGCGGCGCAGGGTCTTGGCCACTGGCGTGAAGTGGCGCGGCTGGCAAGGCAACTGGAAAAATATCGCGGCATGACGGCGGATCAAGCGCGGCCGATTCGCACCCGTGCGCAGCTCGAAAATCTGGCGGAATTGGATGGAAATTTATCGGGTCTGCGACGATTCTGGAGCGAGCTCGATAGCGACGAACGCACCGATTCAATACTCGCGCATGGCATGGCCAAACGCCTAATCGCTATCGGTGAACAACGCGAAGCACAAGGGTTGATTGAGATCGCGCTGAATGTGAACTGGGACAGCCAATTGCTGGCACTGTATGCAGATTGTCATGGCGGTGAAATGACAGCGCGATTGGCACGTGCCGAAAAATGGCTGCAACAACATCCGCAAGATGATGTGCTGCTGTTGGTGCTGGGTCGCCTGTGCGTCGAGCAACGTTTGTGGGGCAAGGCCAAAAGTTTTCTGGAAGCATCGCTGGCCTTGCGCGAAACACGAGCGGCGAATATTGCGCTCGCGCGATTGCACGAGCAACTTGATGAGTTGGTGCTAGCGACACGCCGTTACCATGCGGCGGCCTTGCTGCCCTGATACCTTAAGGTTTCAGGTAGCTAGCCAATCACGGACTGGCAAAAAATCTGTGTAAAGTTTTTGCTCGGCACTACCTAGCACAGGCTGCCAGTCGTAACGCCATTTCACGATGGGCGGCAAGGACATCAAAATCGATTCGGTGCGCCCGCCGGATTGCAAGCCAAACAGCGTACCGCGATCCCAAACCAGATTAAATTCGACGTAACGCCCACGTCGATAGGCTTGGAAATCGCGTTCGTGTTCAGTAAACTTTTCATCACGACGGCGCTCGATGATGGGCAGGTAAGCCGATAAAAACGTATCGCCGACGGCTTGCGTCAAAGCGAAGCAGCGCTCAAATCCACCGTCATCCAAGTCATCAAAAAACACACCACCGATGCCACGCGCTTCGTTGCGATGCTTCAAGAAAAAATATTCATCACACCATTTTTTGTAGTGCGGATAAGTCGCTTCGCCAAACGGCGCAAGTGCATCGGCGCAGGCTTGATGAAAGTGTTTTGCATCATCGACAAAACCGTAGTACGGCGTCAAATCCATGCCACCACCAAACCACCAAATTGAATCTTCGGCGTTGTCGCCGTGCGCAATAAAAAATCGCACGTTCATATGCACTGTCGGGCAATATGGATTGCGCGGGTGCAGCACCAAGGACACCCCCATCGCTTCCCACGCGCGACCAGCCAATTGCGGGCGATGCGCGGTGGCTGAAGGGGGTAGCTTATCGCCGACCACATGCGAAAAATTGACCCCGCCGCGCTCAAAAAAATTGCCGTCTTCAACCAAACGCGACAAGCCACCACCACCCGCCGGACGTGTCCAGCTATCGCTACGAAACGCGAGCCCATCAAATTGCTCAAGGCCTGCGACGACGCGCGCTTGAAGCGTCAAGAAATAATCTTTGACCGCAATCGTATCCATCAAAGTGAAATCTCGCCGCGACCTAATTCGATGACACACCCGCCAACGAAAATATTTTGCTGCGCATCAACGTGCAAATGCAATTGGCAGGGTTTATTGATGTGCGTGCCTTGCCGCAAGACCCAAGTTTGCGGCAAGGCCATTTGCGTCACCACAAAATATCCACCCAAATTTGCGCAGGCTGAACCGGTGCCAGGGTCTTCGGATAGCGCGCCATTGTTGGGGAAAAAGAAACGCACGCTGGCCTGTTGTAGGCCATTGACCGGCACGCCATCCTTGGCCCATAGATAAATTTTGTTGCGCTGTCCGTCGCCGCAAACCTGATCAATCAAACGTGAATCAGGGCGGCAATGATCAAGCGCGGCAAGACTGGTGAGTGGCACGACAAGTTGCTCGTTGCCGGTGTTCACCCATAGCGGATCCGCTGCGATATCGTTGGCAGACAAGCCAAGCGCTTTGGCTAAATCATCGCGCAATGCAGCGAATGGGCGACTGGTCGGCGCATTGGCGCGCAGCGTCCACTGATCGCCATTTGCCTTAACCGGAATGCATCCAGCTTGCATTTCCAGAGTCAGCGCATCGCCCGCGTTTTTTAATTCACGGACAACGTGCGCCGTACCCAAAGTGGGATGACCGGCAAACGGCATTTCAAAATTTGGCGTGAAAATCCTGACCCGCGCGGTGGCGATTTCCGATGGAAATATGAAAGTCGTTTCGGATAAATTGAATTGCCGAGCCAAGGCTTGCATGGTCGCGTCGTCAAGCCCGCGAGCGTCTTCAATTACCGCCAATGGATTGCCGCCTAGCGTGGTTTGCGCAAACACATTAAGTAAGCGAAAACGATAATTTGTCATCGTCGCACCTACGCTGTCGGTAATTTCATCGCCAGCACACGTTTCGATTGCGCCGTGCGAAACGCTTGCAATTTTTTGGCCAATGCCGCATCGTTCGCCGCCAGCACGGCGACCGCCATCAGCGCCGCGTTCGCCGCACCCGCTTCGCCAATTGCGAAGGTCGCTACCGGAATTCCTCTGGGCATTTGCACGATGGACAACAAGGAATCCTGACCTTGCAAATGCTTCGACGGCACCGGTACGCCAAACACCGGCACGATAGTTTTTGCCGCCAACATGCCGGGCAAATGTGCCGCACCGCCTGCGCCTGCGATGATGACACGCAGGCCGCGCGTTTGCGCGGTGTTGGCGTATTCAAACAGCAAATCCGGCGTGCGGTGCGCAGACACTACTTGGGCTTCAAACGCCACGCCGAATTCTTTGCAAATTTCAGCGGCGGCTTGCATCACCGGCCAATCAGAATCTGAACCCATCACGATGCCAATAAGCGGAGATTTTTTCGTAGTCATGATTAGCCTTTCTGCCTTGCGGCCAAGTCGCGTTCGGCGGCTTCCAAGGTGTTTGCCAACAACATCGTAATCGTCATCGGTCCCACACCACCGGGCACGGGGGTGATTAAACCGGCGACATTTTTCGCACTCTCAAAATCTACATCACCGCAAAGTTTCCCTGCGTTCGGCCCATCCACTTGACGATTGATGCCGACATCAATCACTGTCGCGCCGGGCTTAATCATGTCTCCAGTAATCATCTTGGCGCGACCCACCGCAGCCACCAAAATATCCGCACGACGAGTGTGAAACGCCAGATCACGGCTTTGCGAATGACATATCGTCACCGTTGCGCTCTGTGCCAACAATAGCAGCGCCATCGGTTTGCCGACAATATTGCTGCGGCCAACAATCACCACTTCTGCGCCTTTGAGCGGCACGTTTTCACTCTTCAACATTTCCATCACGCCATAGGGTGTGCACGGAATAAATCGCGGTTTGCCTTGCGCCAGCGCGCCGACATTTTCGGCATGAAAACCGTCAACATCTTTGGTCGGAGAAATGGCTTCGAGTACGAGATCGGCATCGAAATGACGGGGCAGGGGCAGCTGAACCAAAATACCGTGCACGCTTTCATCCGCATTGAGTTCAGCGATTTTCGCCAACACCGTGGCTTGCGCGGTGTCGTTAGCGTAGTCGAACTTGAGCGAACGGATGCCGGTCTTTTCGCAGGCGGCAACCTTGTTGCGCACGTACACCGCCGAGGCAGGATCGCCACCCACCAGAATCACCGCCAGCGCAGGGGTGATGCCTTTTGCACTCAAGGCTGCAGCGCGTAAAGCGAGTCGCTCACGCACCGTTGCGGCGAGGGCATTCCCATCGAGAATTTTTGCGCTCATTTCAAGAAACTTTCAGTTTGGATTTGCACCGCTTGGCAGCCAGAAAAAAATCAACCTGCGCCATCGGCAAAGCCCGGAGCAGGTCACTTGCGCGAATTATCCGAAAATTGATGAAGTAAGTCGACTAGCGCCTCATTGGAACAATCACGCAACGGTAGCGAAACCACCCTGAGTTACAATTCCTACACCCCAATGACCCAAGGCAAATAATGAAAACCGCTATCGATAAGCTCGAAGGTTTCATCTTCTGGAGTCGCTGGCTGCAAGCGCCGCTCTACCTTGGCCTGATTGCCGCGCAAGCCGTCTACGTCTATCAGTTCATGCACGAGCTGAGTATTTTGGTGATGAAAGCGGGGACGCTTTCGGAAACCGAAGTCATGCTGATTGTTCTGGGTTTGATAGACGTGGTGATGATCGCCAATTTGTTGATCATGGTCACCATTGGCGGCTATGAAACTTTCGTCTCACGGATTGATCTCGATGGGCATCCCGACCAACCGGAATGGCTCTCGCACGTTAATGCCGGCGTGCTCAAGGTCAAGCTGGCGATAGCGCTGATTAGTATTTCGTCGATTCATTTACTGCGTACTTTCATCAACGCCGACCATATTTCCGACCGCGTCATCCTTGCGCAAGTCGGCATTCACATGTGCTTCCTGTTGTCTGCCATTGCTATCGCCTACACCGACAAAATAATGCTGCAAACCTTGACTATAGGCGGTCCGCAAAAACACTAAACGCAGCATTTTTTCGACGAGCACACCATGACCACTATCCGCCAAGACGATTTTGTCCAGTCAATTGCCGACGCATTCCAGTTCATCAGCTACTACCATCCACTGGATTACATCCAGGCATTGGGCGAGGCCTATGAACGCGAGGAGTCGCCCGCCGCGCGCGATGCGATTGCACAAATTTTGACCAATAGCCGGATGTCTGCTGAAGGGCATAGACCGGTTTGTCAGGACACCGGCATTGCTTTGGTGTTCCTCAAAGTCGGCATGAATGTACGTTGGGATGCCACACTGTCGGTGCAGGAAATGGTCGACGAAGGTGTGCGTCGTGCCTATGGCAATGTGGATAATCCCTTGCGCGCTTCGGTACTCGCCGACCCGGCGGGAACGCGCAAGAACACCAAAGACAACACGCCGGCCGTAGTGCATTTTGAGATTGTGGCCGGTGATGGAGTGGAAGTGATTTGCGCGGCCAAGGGTGGCGGCTCGGAAGCTAAAGCCAAGTTCGCCATGCTCAATCCCTCCGACGATATTGTCGATTGGATATTGAAAACCGTGCCGACCATGGGTGCGGGTTGGTGTCCGCCGGGCATCCTCGGCATAGGGATTGGCGGCACACCCGAAAAGGCCATGTTGCTGGCCAAGGAAGCCATCATGGCGCCGGTGGATATACATTTGCTTAAAGCTAAATCCGAACGTGGCGACAAGCTCATTCGCACCGAACAATTGCGCCTGGAGCTATACGAAAAAGTCAATTCGCTCGGTATCGGCGCACAAGGCTTGGGCGGGCTGACCACGGTGCTGGATGTCAAAGTGCTGGACTACCCGACCCACGCGGCCAATCTGCCGATTGCGATGATTCCCAATTGTGCCGCGACACGTCATGCGCACTTTCACCTCGACGGCACAGGCCCGGCGGTATTGCCAACGCCCAACATTGACGACTGGCCGAATGTGACCTGGCAGCCAAACACCAAGACCTCCACCCGGGTTAATCTCGATACGCTGACCAAAGAAGAAGTCGCTGCATGGAAGCCGGGGCAAACCTTGCTGCTCAATGGCAAAGTGCTGACCGGGCGTGACGCCGCACACAAACGCATCGCCGATATGTTGGCCAAGGGCGAAAAGCTGCCGGTGGATTTCACCAATCGGGTGATTTATTACGTCGGTCCGGTCGATCCGGTACGAGACGAAGCCGTCGGCCCTGCAGGCCCAACGACGGCAACGCGGATGGACAAATTCACCCGCATGATGCTGGAGCAAACCGGCTTGATCTCGATGATAGGAAAAGCCGAACGCGGCCCGACCGCCATTGCGGCAATCAAGGATAACAAGTCGGCATATTTGATGGCTGTGGGCGGCGCGGCCTATCTGGTTTCAAAGGCCATCCAGTCGGCCAAGGTGGTTGGCTTCGCTGACCTGGGCATGGAAGCGATCTATGAATTTGAAGTCAAGGATATGCCGGTGACGGTGGCAGTGGATTCGTCCGGCACTTCGGTGCACAACACCGGGCCGAAGGAATGGCAAGCCAAGATCGGCAAGATTCCGGTTGTTTCTACGTAATCAACGGCGTGTTACCAGCACCAACTGACAAAACAACGGCGGCGAAGCAGGGAATTCGCAAAGCATTGCTTTGCGCCTGCGTAGCGGGCCGGCTGTACTAAGCCGGCACTGCGCACCACTTCCAACTGGCGAAATAAATGATTGGCGTTTTCGATTCCGGCCTCGGTGGCTTATCGGTGCTCAATGCTTTGGTCGCCGCGCTGCCGAATGCTGACTACATCTATTTCGCCGACACTGCGAATTCGCCCTATGGCAGCAAAACCGAAGCCTTCATTCAAGGGCGCGTACTGGCCATAGGCGATTATCTGGCGGGCGAGGGCTGCAGCATGATCGTGGTGGCCTGCAATACGGCGACGGTGGCGGCGATTCAAGCGCTACGAACCCGCCATCCGGACATTGCCATCGTCGGCGTCGAGCCGGGCATCAAGCCTGCGGCGCTGTCGTCGGTGAGCCGCAAGATTGCCGTCTTGGCAACTGAAGCCACCGCGAAAAGTGATCGCTTGGCGCATCTCATCACCGCGCATGCGCAAGCGGTCAGCGTCGATATCGTGGCTTGCCCCGGTTGGGCAACACTGGTTGAACAATGCCAACTCAATGACAACAATCTCGCCAAAGATGCGGCGGAGCGACTATTGCCGTTGCTGGAAAGCGGTGTCGATCGCATCGTGTTGGGCTGCACACATTACAGCTTTCTGGCGCACCTGCTGCAACCCGTCATCGGCACACGCGCCACACTGGTCGATGTGTCCGAGGCGATTGCGCGACAAGCTGTACGCTTGCATCAGCAGAATGGACGAGGTGGCGGCTCGATACAACTACTTACCACCGACCAACCACAACGGCTGGCCGACGCGCTGTCGTTGCTTGGCTTGCATACGCTGGCGACCCGAGTGCACAGCGTCGATCGGGTCGCCGTTTAAGTTAGTGAATCGACATGTTCCCGAAGCTGCTGAGAATGCTCGCCGCCGCACCCGCGCCGAATTGTTTGGCAAATTTCTCGGCGATGTTTTGCTTGACCGTGTAATCGCGAATTTCTTCGGCTTTGATCACATCGCGCGCGACGATATCGAGGCTGCCGTAGCCATCCGCCAAACCTAGCTCAATGCTTTTGGCACCGCTCCACATCAGGCCGGAGAACATCTCGGGGGTCTCGTGCAAGCGCTTGCCGCGACCTTGTTTCACCACATCAATAAATTGCTGGTGAATCTCGCCGAGCATGACTTGTGCGTGCGCTTTGTGAGCTTCGTTGAGCGGTGAAAACGGATCGAGAAAACCTTTGCTTTCTCCGGCGTGTAGCAAGCGCCGTTCAACGCCGAGCTTTTCCATGGTGCCGGTGAAACCGAAGCCGTCCATCAACACGCCAATCGAGCCGACGATACTGGCCTTGTCGACATAAATTTTGTCGGCAGCGGCAGCCACGTAATAGCCACCCGAGGCGCACACATCTTCGACCACCACGTACAAAGGTACCTCGGCGTGGAGCTTGCGCAAGCGCTGAATTTCGTCATTGATCATGCCGGCCTGAACTGGGCTGCCACCAGGGCTATTGATACGCAGAATGACGCCCGCCGTACCTTCTGATTCAAACGCCGCTTGCAGGGCGCTAATAATGTTCTCGGCGCTGGCATCGCCCTTGGCTTGGATCACGCCATCGAGGCGAACCAAGGCGGTGTGCCTGGCCGCTTCGGCCATTTTTTCGCTGCCCCACCATTCCATCGCGATGCCCAGAACCACAAATAAATAACCGAATCCAAGTATCTTGAAAAAGATTCCCCAGCGCCGTCCACGCCGCTGTTCCGCGATGGACTCAAGTGCTATTTTTTCGATCACCTTGCGTTCCCAGTTCGGCTCGCCTTGCACTGCATTGTTGTCACTCACTGCTTTCACCTTCTTCAATAAGAAAAATTTGTCCGTCATGTTCGTTCACCGGCAAAGATAGCAATCCCTTGCCGGCACATTTACCCATTACACAGCGTCCAGAATCCGGCGCGTACAGCGCACCATGTGTTGCGCATATCAAATACAAGCCGCTGTAATCAAAAAACTCGGCGGGTTGCCAGTCTAGCTCGACTGGCACATGTCCGCAGCGATTCACGTAGGCGAACGGCTTGCCACCGTGGCGAACAGCGAACGCCGGTGTGGTGCCTAAAGGCGTTTGTGTTTCAAAACGCACCCCTTTGCCACCATCGGGCAAATCGCTGCTGACGCAAATCAAGCGTTCTTTTGTAGCCACGTGGATAGCTCCGAAATCGAATCGACACAATGTAGTGGTGCTGCGGTTTGCAGCGTCTCGCGCGTATGTGCGCCGTAAGTTACGCCCAGTCCGGCACATCGGGCATTACTTGCCATCAGCATATCGTGCGTGGTGTCGCCGATCATCAAAACGGACGATGCATTCACGCCAAACTCGCTGCACAATTCTTCGAGCATTTGCGGATGCGGCTTCGACTGGCATTCATCGGCGCAGCGCGAGGCATGAAATTTTGGTCCCAATCCGCTCGCCGCAAATGCGCGCAGCAGGCCGCGGCGAGGTTTGCCGGTAGCCACCGCCAGCATGTGTCCGGCATCACGCAACTGGTCTATCAATTCATGCACGCCGTCAAACAAATTCAAATCCGCATCGCGCGCCAGATAGTGATCGCGATAATGTTCGGCCAATTCGCGATAGCGCGCTTCCTCCAAATCCGGCATGGCATAGCGCAGGGCGTCGATCAATCCCAAGCCAATCACATGACTTGCACGCGCGTCTGACGGCGGCGGCACGCCTATCGCCACAGCCGCCGCTTGCAGGCTTTGGGTGATCAGCAGCGTCGAATCAAACAAGGTACCGTCCCAGTCAAAGACGATGAGTTCAAAATTCTTTTTCATGTTGTTTCAGTTTGTCGATGAATGAAGCTAGTTCAGGCGGCAGTGGCGATTCGAGCGCAAGCGCTTCACCCGTAATCGGATGCGGCAGCGCCAGTTTCGCCGAATGCAAAAACATTCGCTTGAGTCCGGTCTTTTGCAGCTCACGATTCAATGTGAAGTCGCCATATTTGTCGTCTCCGGCTAGCGGAAATCCGAGATGTGCCAGATGTACGCGAATCTGATGCGTGCGTCCGGTTTTCAATTCAACTTCGACCAGTGAGAAATTCTGCCAACGGGAAACCAGCCGAACAATGGAGTGTGCAGATTTGCCATCATCACGCACGCAAACACGACGTTCGCCATCGGCGTTGAGATATTTGTATAGCGGTAATTTCACATGCTGTGTGGGGTTGAGCCAACGGCCTTTGACCAGCGCCAGGTATCGCTTGTTAATGCCGCCATCACGAAACATGTCGTGTAGCTTTACTAACGCAGCGCGCTTTTTCGCGATGATTAGCAAGCCGGAAGTTTCGCGATCCAGTCGATGCGCAAGCTCAAGGAATTTGGCCAGTGGCCGCGCGCGGCGTAGCTGCTCTATCACCCCAAAACTCACGCCGCTACCACCATGTACCGCAACACCTGCGGGCTTGTCGACCACGATAATGGCATCGTCCTCAAATGCGATATCAAATTCTCGCCCAGGCACTGGCGCATCCTCGATACGCTCGGCCACACGTATCGGCGGCACGCGCACCACGTCGCCCAGCTGCAAACGGTAGTCAGCCCCGATGCGGCCTTTGTTCACCCGCACTTCGCCGCTACGCAGGATGCGATAGACATGGCTTTTGGGCACGCCTTTGGCAATCTTGAGCAAAAAGTTATCAACGCGCTGCCCGGCGGCCTCGTCGCCGACTTCAAGCATTACCGCCGAATCTTTTCTCAAGTCCTTCATTTTCAATATAATGGCCACTTGGTTAGCCGTCCTGTTACGGCGTGCCCGATGGCCCGAAGTGGCATTGGAGGCGCAAGCAACAGGGCGCTGGTGGTTGATGCTGACGCACTCGCCTGAGAAGGCGAAAACGAAGCCTCAGACACCACGGCAAGGCAGTCGGAACGTATTTACCTTTACTGAGTTCCATACGCTACCTTCCCCGCTAATCACCGGGTTTTTTGCTCGCCCGTAAAGAGAGCGATTTTACTTAAGAAGCGCGCACCACACCAGATTGGGCACAGATTGCCGGACGTTGATATCCAAGAAAAACAAGTCAGCGACCGCCACGTAACAAGTCATTCACCCGTTTGCCACTACTTTTAAGGCACCATGAAACTGCCAGTAATTCTGCAAACATTGAGCACCTCACCACGGAGCGAAACCCGCCACTGAGGTGTGACTTGCTGTGCCCGTCTGCTGTCAAAGGCGCACGGGAGCACAAATGAAACGCATGTTATTTAATGCGACGCAGGCCGAGGAACTCCGCGTCGCGATTGTTGATGGTCAAAAACTAATTGACCTCGACATCGAGTCGGCCAACAAGGAACAAAAGAAAAGCAACATCTACAAAGCCATCATCACCCGCATCGAGCCCAGCCTCGAAGCAGCGTTCGTCGATTACGGTTCCGAACG
>JANYAW010000226.1 GCA_025361105.1 Rhodocyclaceae bacterium
GCGCGGCGTCAGACTGTCGAGCACTTCCTTGGTGATTTCTCTGAGCGAAGCAAACAGCGCCGCATCAGCCGGAGCCAGCGTGATTTGATCTTCGATGAAATCACCAAGATGCGAATCGTCATCGTCACCGATGGGTGTTTCCATCGAAATCGGCTCTTTGCTCAGAGAAATTACCAAGGAAGTGCTCGACAGTCTGACACCGCGCGAAGCCAAAGTCCTGCGCATGCGTTTTGGTATCGAAATGAACACCGACCACACACTGGAAGAAGTCGGCAAACAATTCGATGTCACCCGCGAACGCATACGTCAAATCGAAGCCAAGGCACTGCGCAAGTTGCGTCATCCGACTCGTTCGGAAAAACTGCGCAGCTTCCTCGATTCGGAAACCTGATTGTCATGCGTGACGGCGCAAATCGTCGTCACGCAACACCCCAGCTTCACGGGCCTGTAGCTCAGTTGGTTAGAGCAGAGGACTCATAATCCTTTGGTCGTCAGTTCAAGTCTGACCGGGCCCACCAATATTAGCAAGGCCGTTAGTCAGAGTGATCACTAACGGCTTTGTCGCTTATATCACCATGTAGTGGCAATGTAGGGTTTTATGGTCAATGACCCGCTTGCGTCATCGCCCCCAACCACGATCACAATTCCATCTTGGTTCGCTGGTCGGGATTAACAAGCTTTCGCTGGGAGCCCTCTCAGCGCCTGGTCCATTGCGTCACAAGCGCGGAAGGTGGCAACGGGAAGTGAACGTCTAGAACGTCCAGCGTATTGTCGGCTGACGAAATTCAGCAAGCGCTGTCACGCGGGGCCGATGGCGTAGTGCTGGATTTGGAGGACAGCGTCCCCGCGGCCGAGAAGCATGGCGCTCGCCAAACAATCGCTACGGCTTGGGAAGCACTTACCAAAGCTACTGAGGTCACGGTGCCGGTGGTTGTGCGCATCAACAGTATGGCTACCGATGCCGGCCGTGACGATCTGGAATGGATGGCGCTTCTGTCACCGCTCGCGGGAGTCATGTTGGCCAAGGCCGAGTCGGCAAGACAGGTCCAAGCCGTTTCGGTGGCGTTACCGAAGACGGCCATCCTTCCACTCATTGAGAGCGCCGCGGGCTTCTTGGCTTTGCTGGAGATCGCCCAGTCACCCGGCGTTCTGCGCTTGGTTGTCGGGCACATGGATTTCATGGCTGACACCGGCATCCGATGCTCGGACGATGAACGCGAGCTCGACGTGCTGCGATTCAGTGTCGCAATGCAGACCCGCGCCAACCGACTGGCGCCGGCCATTGATGGCGTTACGCTGGCCATCGATGACGCTTTGCGTATCCAGACCGACGTGCAGCGAGCATTGAACTTCGGTTTCGGCGGCAAACTTTGCATTCACCCGCGGCAGGTGCCGGTGGTGCATGCGGCGTTGTCGCCGAGCGACGCGGAACTCGACTGGGCGCACCGCGTGGTGACTGCCGACAAAGCCGCTGGCGGCGCGGCTGTAATGCTTGACGGACGGATGGTTGACCTGCCCGTCGTGTTGCAGGCCCACCTGACGCTGGCTAGGGCGAGCCACGAAAAGGGGTAGCACTCATGGCCGCCGGTTACCGCTTTCGACTATCAAAGACTCAGGTGGAATTTGTTACAAAGACCCCTGTTTACGGTTTCGGAAGTCTTGTTCGCTAATGACTGGGGGTGATGTGAAGTCAAGTCAGTGTCGTATGACGTTTCTACTAATCACTACTATTTTCAGTATAAATTAGTAGACATTCGCTGAGCGCTCCATTTATACTAATTTCTACTAATCTATTGGTAAATTAGTAGAAAATGAGAATTCCAGAAACCGCCCCCGATCATCGAATCTTTTCCCGTCTAAGCGATGGTGATAGAGCGTTGATGATGCGAAGCATCAACCCCTTAGCGAGCGGAAAGTATCTTCACTGGGACGAGTTACGCCATCGACAACCGCCCAATGGCTTGTCTCGCGACGGTTGGTGGGCTGCGCTGGTTCTGGGGCGTAGCGGGTTGATGCAGCAACTGCCGTTGCTTCTTGACAAAAAAGCTCAGCCGTTTGTATTCGCGACGCCAAGCCCGGTAATGATAGACCTGCATCACATTGATCGCGATGCAGCAGGGCAAATACGCACGACCAGCAGCGAGCCAATTCATGAAGCCCCGGCGCAGTATCTGTTTAGTTCGCTGATTGAGGAAGCCATTACCTCCAGCCAACTTGAAGGCGCAGCAACCACGCGGCAAGTGGCAGCGGCGATGTTGCGAGAGGGTCGAAAGCCTAGCGATCTCAGCGAGACGATGATTTTCAATAATTTCAGGGCGATGGATCACCTCCTATCCTTGAAACAGCAAGCGATCAGTGCTGAACTGATTCTTGAGCTACACCGTATGCTCACCGAGAACACGCTCGAAAATCAAGCCGACGCGGGTCGGCTACGCGAAACAGACGACATCCAAGTGCTTGATCGTCGAGATAACACCACAATGCATGTGCCTCCCCCTAGCCGCGAGCTTCCTGAACGCTTGGATCGACTCTGTGCATTTGCCAACGCGGACGAAACGTCCTTGCCATTTGTGCATCCTGTGTTGAGGGCAATATTGCTGCATTTCATGATTGGCTACGACCATCCTTTTGTCGACGGCAATGGCCGCACGGCGAGGGCACTGTTCTATTGGGCAATGGCGCGCAGCGGGTATTGGTTGATGGAATACACCTCCATCAGTCATATTTTGCGCAGAAGTCAACGCAGCTATATGCGCGCCTATTTAATGACCGAGACAGGTCAAAATGACACCACCTACTTTCTATTGCATCAACTGTCGACCATTCGACGGGCGATTGCGGCCTTGCATGTGTACCTTGCAAGAAAGACTGGCGAACAGCGGGAAACCGAGCAGTTGCTGGCCAAATCACCAAAGCTTCGAACAATGTTCAATCATCGACAAATCGTGCTCCTGACCCACGCACTGCGAAACGCCGGTGAGAGCTATCGCGTTGATGCCCACCAACGGACGCACAACGTGGTCTACCAAACGGCACGCAGCGACCTGTTGTCGCTGCACGCTCTCGGGCTCCTGGATCTTTCAAAAAAAGGCAACGCGTACGTTTACTATGCACCAGAAAACCTGCGCGACCGCCTGTCAATACTTGCAAAATAGTGATCGAGTGCGACCTGCACATCAAGCTTGAAATAGCCTACCAATTTCTCATCAGCTGTCCAACAAGTCATGCGTGTCCTCGGCATCGAATCTTCCTGTGACGAAACTGGCATTGCGCTTTACGACACCGAGCGCGGGTTGTTGGCGCATGCGGTGCACACCCAAGTGGCAATGCATGAAGCCTATGGCGGCGTGGTGCCGGAACTTGCATCGCGGGATCATATTCGTCGCCTGATCCCGCTGACGGAGCGGGTGCTTACTGAGGCGCAATGTACTCGCACAGATATCGACGCGATTGCCTATACGGCTGGCCCTGGTTTGGCCGGTGCGCTGTTGGCGGGCGCCAGCTTTGCAGAATCTTTGGCCCTGGCCTTGGGCATTCCGGCGCTGCCGGTACATCACCTGGAGGGGCACTTGCTCTCCCCGCTGCTTGCAGCGGATGCACCCAGCTTTCCCTTCATTGCCTTGCTCGTATCCGGCGGGCATACGCAGTTGATGCGGGTGACTCGGGTGGGCGACTATGAACTACTCGGCGAATCGCTGGATGACGCGGCGGGCGAGGCGTTTGATAAGACGGCGAAGTTGCTAGGGCTGGGATACCCCGGGGGACCCGCACTGGCAAAGCTGGCTGCCAGCGGCACGACAGGTAAATTCAAATTGCCACGGCCTATGCTCAATAGCGGCGATTTGTCTTTCAGTTTTTCCGGCCTGAAAACAGCGGTGTTGATGCAGGTTCGCCAGCGCGATTTGAGTGACGCGGACAAAGCCGATTTGGCGGCGGAATTTCAAGAAGCGGTGACTGATGTGCTGGTCACGAAATCTTTAACAGCGTGTCGCCAGCACCAACTGGCGAGCTTGGTTGTCGCTGGCGGCGTGGG